>NZ_LSJA01000298.1 GCF_001556515.1 Caulobacter sp. CCH9-E1
ACCGCGAAACCCTTGCCGCTCTCGCCGGCGCGGGCGGCCTCGACCCCGGCGTTCAAGGCCAGAAGGTTGGTCTGGAAGGCGATCTCGTCGATGACGCCGATGATTTGGCTGATCTGGGACGAAGCGGTCTCGATCTCACGCACCGCGGCGACGGCGTCGCGCACCGAGCCCTCGGTGGCGCGGGCTTCCTCGCGGGCCGCGTCGACCATGCCGTTGGCGCGGCCGGCGCTGTCGGCGGCTTGGCGTACGGCGCCGGTGATCTCGTTGAGGGCGGCGGCGGTCTCTTCCAGGCTGGCGGCCTGCTGCTCGGTGCGGCGCGACAGGTCGTCGGCGGCCTGGGCGATCTCGGCCGCGCCCACATGCACGCCGCGCGACGAGGTTCCGATGTCGCCGAGCGTGGCGTTCAGGGTCTCGGCCGTGGCGTTGAAGTCTTGGCGCAGGCGCTCGTAATCGGCGTGGAAGGCGTTGTTCAGGCGCACGCCGACGTGGCCGCCGGCCAGGCCGGCCAGGCCTCGAGCGAGGCCGTCCATGGCTTCGCGGCGGGCTTCCTCGGCGGCGCGGCGCTCGGCTTCGGCCGCGGCGCGTTGATGTTCGGCGTCCAGACGGGTCTGGTCCTCGCGCTCACGGAGCGCCCGGCGCTCCAGCGCGGCCTCACGGAAGACGGCGATCGACTTGGCCATCTCGCCCAGCTCGTCCGAGCGGTTGGCGAAGGGGACTTCGCTGTCGTAGTCGCCCTTGGCCAGCTTGGCCATGTAGGCGGTGATCGCCTCGATCGGACGCACGACCGCGCGGCGCATGGTCAGGACGCCGCCCAGGATCAATCCGCCCAGCAGCAGGGTCAGGCCGGCCATCAGGCCCAGGTCCCAGACCTGCTTGCGATGCGCGGTGGCCTCGACGGCGGCGTTGTCGGCGGCGATCACCGGCGTGGCCTTGTCGACCATGGCGCGATGGGCCGTGTAGGCGGTCTTCAGCTCGGCATAGGCGGAGTCGGCGGTCGCCTGGTCGCCGGCCTCTACGGCGGCGACCAGGCGGTCGGCCGCCGCCAGCATCTGCTTGGCGTGGGTGTCGGAGTCGACCAGCAGGATCTGCTTGACCTTGGGATCGACGTCCGTCGTCCGCCAATAGTCGACGCGGGCCTGGTATTCGCCGCGCAGGCGCTTGAGCTCGCCGGCGGCCCAGCGCGCGGAGTCCGGCGTGCGGGTGAAATAGGCGGTCTGGGCGTCGAGATAGGCCTCGATGACATACATCGGGGGCGGCAGGATATCCGCCGTCAGGTCCTTGCCTGCGACGATCTGACGATAAAGCGGCCCGCCGATGCGCTGGTTGGCGATCGCGTTCCACGACCCGGCGGTCAGCAGCACAAGGCCCACGGCCAAGGCCGCGCCGAACAGACTCATGGCCCCGGACAACTTCAGACGCATAACGCCCACTCCCCCATGCACGGGGTTAGAAACGCCATAGCAGGCGTGAACTGCGTCTTAATCACGCAGGTCGCCTACCCAAAATGGGTGCTTTGCGCGTCCGCAATCGCTTTTGACGCAAGGTTTTTGCCGGCGGCGGGGGTGTGGCTGCGGCGAATTGACGCAGGATCCGGCCGGGTCCTTCGAAGCGGCCGCCCGACGCCGACCATACGCCATTTTCGGGTGGCGCATCGCCAGGATCGCGCCATGATGAGGTGAGCCCGGCCGCCCTGGAACCAAGGCTTCAACTGGGCTGTTTGACCTTGCGAGTTCAATAGGGAGTTCCGCCATGCACATCGCCCACGGAAAGTCGCGCGAGCGCGCTCTGGCCGGCCGCGAAGCGTTCGAGCTGGAGCAGCGGAAGGACTTCCATCCGGTCGGGCAGATCGCCGTCGGCGCGGCGCTGGCCAGCGGCGCCATCATCGCGGCCCTGGTCATGGGGCGACGGCACGAGAAGGTGCTCGATGACGAGATGTACGCCGTCGAGTTCGCCGAGATGCACGAGCCGGTGGCCCATCAGCCCAAGCCGCTGACCAGCCTGCTGCTGCCGCCGCTGTTCATCGCCATGACCTTGTCTGGCCTGCGCACCTGGAACGCCCCGTCCAGCCCGGCCCGCACGCGCGCCCTGACGATCTGGAGCCTGGTGCAGGGCTTCAACGCCCTGTGGCTGGGCCTGGGCGCCAAGCGCCTGGGCGGTCAGCTCAGCGCGGCGACGGCCTCGCTGGCGGCGTCGGCGGCCTATGCGATCGAGGCGCGCAAGGTCGGCGGCGGCACGGCCCCCGACCTCGGCTGGGTCGGCCTCGCCAACGCCCTGAGCTCGCAGCTGTGGCGCAAACCCGTGCCGCGCGCCCCGACGATCCACTAGCCCACGCGGCTCACGGGATCTTCAGCGCCCGATCCAGGCCGAACCGGCCACCGCCCCGCGCGATGAGCAGCAGCAGCAGGCCAGCCCACGACAGGTGGGTCGGCCAGGCGTCGGGATAGACGAAGATCTCGATCACCGCGGTCATGCCCAGGAACGCCAGGGCCGAGACGCGCGTGAACAGACCCAGCACCAGCAGGATCGAGAATAGGTGCTCCGAATAGGTCGCCGCGTGGGCGGCGATGTCCGGCGGCAGCAGCGGCACATGATACTCGCTCTCGAACAGGGCGTAGGTCCCGTCGGTGATATGCAGGATCCCGTCGACCTTGGTGCGGCCGGACAGGAAGAAGACGCCGGCGATCCCCAGGCGCGCGACCAGCAGAACCAGGTCCTCGGGCAGCAGTTTTTCAGCCATACGGGCGAGCAGGGTCATCGGCGCGCGAAGCGCCGTCGAAATGTCGGTCATCGGGATGGTCCTCTAGGGTGAGCCGACGAACACGCCGTCAGCGATCAAGGCGGCGAACAGGGAAGCAAACGGGGCGTCGGGATCGGCGGTCGCTGAGGCTTGAGCGGCCTCGCCGGCGGTGAGGCTATCCCGGCAGGCGCGCAGGAACGCCGTCTCGGCGGCGCCCACCACCCGGCTGGCCAAGGCCTGGCCTTGGCGGACCACAAGCAAGGTCTCCGGCGTCTCGGACAGTTCGAGGTCCTCGGCGCCGTCGCGCGCCGCCCGCCACAGGCTGGGCAGGCCGGCGTCGAAGGCGGCGAAGCGGACGCTGGGGTGAAGCGTCAGGCGCGTCTGGGCGAGGGCGTTGGGCGCGAGGCGCGAGAGCGCGTCGGCCTCCAGCACGGGCGCCTCGGCGGCGAACAGGGCCTCGGTCCACAGGCGGTCGAGATGGGCGATCCCGGCCAGGTAAGGCAGTTCGGCGGCGGGCGGGAAGCGCTGCAGCCAGGCCGGAAAGTCCGCGCCGTAGTCCAGCAGGGCGGCGCTGGCGGGCGGGGCCTCGCGGGCGAAGAGGGCGGCCGCGGCGCGGAACCAGTCCTCGCCGACCATCGTCTGGACGGTGGGGAAGTTGTCGGCCAGGGCGTCGACGCAGCCCTTGGCGATGGTGTTGCGATAGACCGCAAGGCCGGGGTGCTCACCCTCGTCCAGCCACGGCGACAGGGCCGCGCGGTGGCCACCGATCGCGGCGACGAAGGCGTCCTGGAAGTCGAGCAGCTCAGGCATGAGCCGGCTCCAGGGCGGCGAGCTCGGCGGCGGCGCGGTCGCGCTCGGCCATCAGGACGGCGAAGGCGGGAATGTCGTCGTCGCGCTCGATGAGCGTCGGGCGCGGGCCGACGCGTCGGATCAGGCGGCGGTAGAGGGTCCAGACGGGCTCGGCCACCGGCGCGCCGTGGGTGTCGATCAGCAGGCCGGAGCCGCCTTCATCGACGCCGTGGCCGGCCAAGTGAACCTCGCCGATCGCCTCGGCGGGGAGGGCGTCCAGATAGGCCTCTGCGCCGTAGCCGAGGTTGCTGGCGCTGACGAAGACGTTGTTGACGTCGACCAGCAGGCCGCAGCCGGTGCGGGCGACCAGGGCCTTCAGGAAGTCGACCTCGTCGAGGTCGTGGCCCTTCAGCGGCAGGTACAGCGACGGGTTCTCGATCAGGACGCGGCGGGCGAGGGCTTCCTGCATCTGGTCGATATTGTCGGCGATGCGGGCCAGCGCCGCCTGGGTGCGGGGGAAGGGTAGCAGGTCGGGCTGGTGCGCCCCGCGATGGGTCGACCAGGCCAGGTGCTCGGAAACGACGAACGGCTCGAACCGGTCGACCAGGCGCTTGAGGGCGGCCAGGTGCTCGCGGTCCGGGTCGGCGTCCGCGGCCAGCGACAGGCCCACGCCATGCAGGGACAGGGGGCGACGAGCGCGGATCGCCTCCAGCGCCGACAGTCTCGGACCGCCGGCCGACATGTAGTTCTCGGGATGGACCTCTAACCACAGGCCCTCGGCCGTCGCCGCGAGGGCGTCGGCATAGTGCTCGGGTTTCAGGCCAAGGCCGGCGGTGGGGAGCATTTCCAGCATATTTCCAGCGTGTCATCCCGGGCGGCGAAGCCGACCGGGGACCCAGGGGCGGGCGGCGGTGCGGTCGCCCCTGGGTCCCGGCTCTCCGCTACGCTACGGCCGGGATGACAATGATTTTGAGAGTTGGCGCTACGCCTTCGGCGTCAGCGAGCCCATGCCCTTGGGGGTCTTGGTCGTGACGCACGTGCCCTTGGGAACCATCTTCCAGGCGTCGCCCTGGTAGTCGACCTTCGAGGTGCCGGCGCACGAGGTGCCCGCGCCCGCCTTGCAGTCGTTCTGGCCGGCCTTGGCCACGCCGTAGCACTTTTCGCTGTCGCCCTTGGCCTTGTGCTCGTCGGCGGCGGCCATCGAGACGCCGGCGCTGAGCGCGATGACGGCGGCGAGGGCGGCGGAAGCGGTGCGGTTCATGGGGTTTTCTCCTAAGCGTTTCGCGCCGAGGCGGCCCTATCACCGCTCGGTCGTGGGGAAGTACGAAGCGGAACCGTCCGAGGTTACACCGGTCTTCGAACAAAATTTCGACCGATCTTGCGGCGCAGGTTCCGGCCGCGAGCGCGGCTGTGTAACCATTGGGGACTCGCGCGCGAATAGGGGTGGGCGTGACGGAGACCGAGACCCGTTTGAAGGCGCTGATGCTGCGCGGGCTGGAGGGCGACGCCTCGGCCTATCGCGCCTGCCTGGCCCTGCTTGGGGCCCGGCTTCGCGCCTATTTCGCGCGTCGGATGGCCGGCGCGCCCGGCGATGTGGAGGATCTTGTGCAGGAGACGCTGCTGGCGGTGCATCTGAAGCGGTCGACCTGGGACCCGTCCCAGTCGTTCACCGCCTGGGCGCACGCGGTGGCGCGCTACAAGCTGATCGACCACTGGCGCCGGCGGAAGATCCGCCAGACCCTGCCGATCGAGGACCACATCGAGTTCCTGGCCGCCGACGATCCCGAACCCTCCGTCGGGATCGAGCTGGATCGCGCCCTGGCCAGCCTGCCCGAGAAGCAGCGGATCCTGGTGTCCGACGTCAAGCTGACGGGCCTCAGCCTAGCCGAGGCCGGGGCGCGGGCCGGCATCTCCGAGGGCGCGGCCAAGGTCGCCCTGCACCGGGCGCTGAAGGTGCTGGCCGAGAGGATGCGCCATGCGGACTGAGGACCTGATCGAGGCCCTGGCCGCCGACGGCGCGCCGATCCGTCCGCCGCCGCGCCGCCTCGCCGCGGTCGCGGGCGCCGGCGCCCTGGTGGCGCTGGTCCTGGTGCTGGTCTGGCTGCGCCCGCGCCACGACCTGATGTCGGCGATGCTGGGCGGCATGTTCTGGATGAAGGCGCTCTACACCGCCGCCTTGGGCCTGGCCGGCTATCTGGCGATCGAGCGCCTGTCGCGGCCGGCGGGAGGCGGTCGGCGCGGCTGGCTGCTGGGCGGCGCGGCCCTGGTGGTGTTCGTCGCGGCCGGCGTCGTCCAGGCGATGCGCAGCCCCGACATCCAGGCGGCCCTGCACATGCTGCGTGGCCACTCGTGGCACTCGTGCAGCGTCAACATCCTGATCCTGGGCCTGCCGATGCTGGCGCTGGGCCTCGTGGCCGTGCGCGGCATGGCCCCCACGCGGCCCGTCGCCGCCGGCTTCGCCACGGGCCTGTTCGCCGGCGGCGTGGCGGCCACCGTCTATGGCCTGCACTGCCCGGAGAACACCTTCACCTTCGTGGCGCTGTGGTACAGCCTGGGCGTTCTGCTGCTGGCCCTGATCGGCGCGATCGCCGGGCGCTGGGCTCTGCGCTGGTAGAACACAGAAAAAGCCCCCCGGATCGCTCCGGAGGGCCTCTGTCTCAACGATCTCGACGCCTACTCGGCGGCGGCCTTGGTCTGGCGGTCGCCGAACTTGGCGTGCAGCTCGCCCGAGGCGTAGCGCTTGGCCATGGCGGCGGTCGACATCGGCTTGATCTTGTCGGCCCAGCCGGCCGAGCCGAACTCGGTGAAGCGGGCTTCGCAGACCTTGCGCATGGCTTCCTTGGCCGGCTTCAGATAGGCGCGCGGATCGAACTCCGACGGCTTTTCCATCAGCACCTTGCGGATCGCGCCGGTGATGGCCAGGCGGTTGTCGGTGTCGACGTTGATCTTGCGCACGCCGTGCTTGATGCCGCGCTGGATCTCTTCGACCGGCACGCCCCAGGTCTGGGGCATCTCGCCGCCGTACTGGTTGATGATGTCCTGCAGCTCCTGCGGCACCGAGCTGGAGCCGTGCATGACGAGGTGGGTGTTGGGCAGGCGCTGGTGGATCTCCTCGATCACGTTCATGGCCAGGACGTCGCCGTCCGGCTTGCGCGTGAACTTGTAGGCGCCGTGGCTGGTGCCCATGGCGATGGCGAGGGCGTCGACGCCGGTGGCGTGGACGAACTCGACCGCCTGGTCGGGATCGGTCAGCAGCTCGTCGTGCGACAGCTTGCCCTCGAAGCCGTGGCCGTCCTCGGCCTCGCCCATGCCGGTTTCCAGCGAGCCGAGCACGCCCAGCTCGCCCTCGACCGAGACGCCGCAGGCGTGAGCCATCTGGACGACGCGACGGGTGACGTCGACGTTGTACTCGTAGCTGGCGGGGGTCTTGGCGTCCTCCATCAGCGAGCCGTCCATCATCACCGAGGTGAAGCCATACTGGATCGCCGTGGCGCAGGTCGCCGGGCCGTTGCCGTGGTCCTGGTGCATGCAGACCGGAATGTGCGGATAGAGTTCGACGAGCCCGTCGATCAGGCGGGCCAGCACGATGTCGCTGGCGTAGCTGCGTGCGCCGCGCGAGGCCTGGATGATGACCGGCGAGTTGACGGCGTCGGCCGCCTCCATGATCGCCAGGCCCTGTTCCATGTTGTTGATGTTGAAGGCCGGAAGCGCGTACTCATGCTCGGCGGCATGGTCCAGCAACTGTCGCAACGTGATGCGAGCCAACGTAATCTCTCCTGCAAGCGTGAAGTGGGTGGGTTCGTTTCTTGTTGTTGGGGCCGTGACGCTTGTGCGTTCTCTGCCCGGGTCTCTTCTAGGTCTCGAGCGCGTCAGGGCGGTGAAAAACCGCACACACTTTCGCCTAACGCGCTTTGTCGTTCAGTCTGATACAGGCTGAACGCGGATCTGCACGATCCGCGCCAGCGAGTTACTCTTTTAGGCCTCGAGCGCGGCGACGCCCGGGAGGGTCTTGCCCTCCATCCATTCCAGGAACGCGCCGCCAGCGGTCGAGACGAACGTCATGTCGGCCGCGACACCGGCGTGGTTCAGGGCCGCCACCGTATCACCGCCGCCGGCCACGGCCACGAGTTTACCCGATTTGACCCGTTCCGAGACATGTTTCGCCGCCGAAACGGTCGCCTTGTCGAACGGCGGCACCTCGAACACGCCCAGCGGGCCGTTCCAGATCAGGGTTTCGCACTGGTCGATCGTGGCGTTCAGCGTGGCGACGGTCTCGGGACCCGCGTCGAGGATACGATCGTCGTGGCGCACGTCGTAGACGTTGCGGACGCTGGAGGCGACGCCGGGCTTGACCTCCTGGGCGACCACGACGTCGGTCGGCAGCAGGATCTTGCAACCGGCGCTTCCGGCCAGGTCGATGATCTGGCGGGCGGTCTCGGCCATGTCGGTCTCGCACAGCGAGGCGCCGACGTCGATCTTGGCCGCGTAGAGGAAGGTGTTGGCCATGCCGCCGCCGATGGCCAGGTAGTCCAGCTTGGTCACCAGGTTGCGCAGCAGATCAAGCTTGGTCGAGACCTTCGAGCCGCCGACGATGCCGATCACCGGCTTCTTGGGCTTGCCGAGGGCGGCGTCCAGGGCTTCCAGCTCGCGTTGCATGGCCAGGCCCGGATAGGCCGGCAGCAGCTTGGCTAGGCCTTCGGTCGAGGCGTGGGCGCGGTGGGCGGCGCTGAAGGCGTCGTTGACATAGACGTCGCCGTTCACGGCCAGGGCCTTGGCGAACGCCGGATCGTTCTTCTCTTCGCCGGCGTGGAAGCGGACGTTTTCCAGCAGGGCCACGCCGCCGTTTTCGAGGGCGTTGACGACCGTGGCGGCCGCCGGGCCGACGCAGTCGCTGGCGAAGGCGACCGGCTGCTCCAGGAGCTTCGACAGAGGCTCGGCGACGAAGGCCAGGCTCATCTCCGGCACGACCTTGCCCTTGGGACGATCGAAGTGGGCCAGCAGCACCACCTTGGCGCCTTGCTTGGACAGGTAGGCGATGGTCGGCAGGGCCGCGCGCAGGCGGGTGTCGTCGGCGACCTTTCCGCCGTCGACCGGGACGTTGAAGTCCACCCGGACCAGGGCGCGCTTGCCGGCGAGGTCGGCGGTGTCGAGGGTGCGGAAGGTCATCGGTCGTCCTGAATGTCGAGCAAGGAAAACCCCCGCTCCTTGCGAGGCGGGGGCTGGGTCTTGGATTCCTTAGAGGAACTTCGCCATCTCAAGAGCGGTGTCGCTCATGCGCGTCGCGAAGCCCCACTCGTTATCGTACCACGACAGCACGCGGGCCAGCTTGCCCTCGATGACTTGCGTCTGGGGCAGGGCGGCGGTCGAGCTGGCGGCGATGTGGTTCAGGTCGGTCGAGACCAGCGGGTCGGTCGTCGTGGCCAGAACGCCCTTCATCGGGCCGTCGGCGGCGGCTTGCAGGGCCTTGTTGATCTCGTCGATCGAGGTCTCGCGGGCGGCGACGACCTTCAGGTCGATGACCGAGACGTTCGGGGTCGGGACGCGGATCGACGAGCCGTCCAGCTTGCCCTTCAGTTCCGGCAGCACCAGGCCCAGGGCCTTGGCGGCGCCGGTCGAGGTCGGGATCATGCTCAGGGCCGCGGCGCGGGCGCGGTAGAGGTCCTTGTGCATGGTGTCCAGCGTCGGCTGGTCGCCCGTGTAGCTGTGGATCGTGGTCATATAGCCGCGCTCGATGCCGAACAGGTCGTGCAGGACCTTGGCGACCGGGGCCAGGGCGTTGGTGGTGCACGAGCCGTTCGAGACGACGATGTCGTCGGCGGTCAGGGTCTCGTGGTTGACCTTGTAGACGATGGTCTTGTCGGCGCCGTCGGCGGGGGCCGAGACCAGGACGCGCTTGGCGCCGGCCTTCAGGTGGGCGCTGGCCTTGTCCTTGGCGGTGAAGATGCCGGTGCACTCGAAGGCGATGTCGACGCCCAGGTCCTTGTGCGGCAGCTCTTCGGGGTTACGGATGGCCGTGACCTTGATCTTGCCCATGCCGACGTCGATCCAGTCCTCGCCCGAGGTGACGACGCCCGGGAAGCGGCCGTGGACGCTGTCGTAGCGCAGCAGGTGGGCGTTGGTCTCGACCGGACCCAGGTCGTTGATGGCGACGACCTCGATGTCGCGACGGCCATGCTCGGCGATGGAGCGCAGGACCAGACGTCCGATGCGGCCGAAGCCGTTGATGGCGACGCGAACAGCCATGGGTCTTTCTCCTGTTTGGCCGCCGAGCGGGATCGTTCGGCGTTCCCTATTTTTCGCTGCGCGTTTTGCGGGCTGGGGGCGCGAAGTCAAGCCCGGGAGGCCGTGATTTGGAGCCCGCGGCGCCAAAATCGGGCCTTGCCCAGAGCTTGGCCCGTCCCCAACGAAACCCGCTTTGGCCTGCATGGAGCGCGGACAAAAGGCGGCGAATGCTGCTATGGGCTTTTGCGTCGCCCAATTGTCGCCCCGCGTGACTGGCTTAGAGGGCCTCGATCTGTATGTTGCGTCGCATGATGGAAATCCGCCGATGATCCCGGCCGACGGTACGGCCCTCGACCTCGCCGTGCGCCGTCTGGAGCGCGCGGTGAGCCAACTCGAGCAACGCCTGGCGGCCAAGGCCGCCGAGACCAAGCGCGCTCTGGCCGCCGCCGGCGCCGCCGCGGGCGGAAGCGCCGCCGCGCCCGGTCTGTTCGAAGAGGACGAGAAGGCCCAGCTGGTCGCCGACCTGGAAGCCGCCCGCGAGCGCGAGAAGGCGCTGGAGGAAGCCGGCGAGCAGGCCTCGGTCGCGCTGGGCCGCGCCATCGCCGAGATCCGCGCCGCCCTGGGCGAGGATGGCGTCGCCAACGACCTGCATTCGCCCAATGACGATGACGACCTGTTCGAAGATTCCGAGGAGGCCTGACGCATGGCCCAGGTGACGATCCAGGTGAACGGCCGGCCCTATATCGTCGGCTGCGAGGACGGCCAGGAGCCGCACCTGACCGAGCTGGCGCGCCTGTTCGACCGCCAGGTCCGCCAGGTCAGCGCCGATGTCGGCCAGCTGGGCGAGACGCGGCTCTTCCTGATGGGCGCCCTGCTGCTGGCCGACGAACTGTCGGACATGAAGCTGCGCCTGGCCCACGCCCAGAGCGAGATCGCCCGCATGCAGCAAGAGGGCACCAAGGCCGAGATCGCCGCCATCCGCGCCCTCGACGCCGCCGCCGAGAAGATCGAGAAGCTCGCGGCGGAGTAAGTCATCCGCTTCCTTGATGGTTAAGGTTGTGTTCCGCGCGGAGCTTCGCCTATCGTCCTTCTGAGTTGGGGGATGAGGGGTTCGATGAAACTGAGCGCGACGTTTGCTCTGGCCGGGCTTTGCTTTTCTGGCTTGGGCGGGGGCGCCCTGGCGGCCGATGGGACCGCCGCCGCGGCGTTCGGCGTGCGGGAATATGTCCACCAGATCAGCCTGTCGCCGGACGGCAAGCAGGCGGCGATGGTCACGCCCTCGGCGGGACGGGGTTACCATCTGGTGGTCCTGGACCTGACCGGCGAAAAGGCGCCGCGCGCGATCCTGACGTCCAGCGGCGATCCCGAGCGTCTGACGCGGTGCAGCTGGTCCACCGAGACCCGTCTCGTCTGCCAGATCTATGTGGTGCTGAAGGGCGCGCAGGGGCGGCTGGGCTTCACGCGGCTGATCGCCATTAACAACGACGGCGGTCCGCTGAAGGTCCTCAGCGCCGAAACCAACGAGCGCTCCTTGCGAATGTCGCAGAACGGCGGCGCCATCATCGACTGGGCGACCGACTATGCGCCCGGCGGCGTCCTGATGACCCGCGACTATGTTCCCGAACGGAGCACGGGCACGCACCTGGCCAATGAGGAGGACGGCCTCGGCGTGGACCGCGTCGACACCGTCACCCTGGCCCGTCGGCCGGTCGAGCGACCCAATCCGAACGCGGTGGAATATATCGGCGATGGTCGCGGCGTCATCCGGATCATGGGCGTTCGGCCCAAGCGCTCCACGGGCTACGCCAGCGACACCATCCAGTACTATTACCGAGCCGCGGACAAGAGAGACTGGCGACCGCTTGGCCAGCTGATGGTCGGCTCCAACGGCTATAGAGGCTTTGATCCCTACGCGGTCGATCCGCAGCTGAACGTCGTCTACGGCTTCGACGGACAGGACGGGCGGCGGGCGCTGTTCAAGGTGGCGCTGGACGACACCCTGAAGCGGGAGCTGGTGCTGGCGCGGCCCGACGTGGATGTCGCCGGGGTCGTGCGCATCGGCCGGCAGCGGCGCGTGGTCGGCGCGTCCTTCGTCACCGACCGGCGCGAGACCGAATTCTTCGATCCGGAGCTGCGCAAGCTGGGGACGGCGCTGGGCAAGGCCCTGCCGGGGCGGCTCGTGACCTTCGTCGACGCCTCGGTCGACGAGTCCAAGCTGCTGCTGTTCGCCGGCAGCGACAGCGATCCGGGTATCTACTACCTGTTCGACAAGAAGACGCGCCGGATGGAGGAGCTGATCCCCGCGCGTCCGCAGTTGCAGGGGTTCAAGCTGGCGACCGTGAAGGCGGTCACCTATCCGGCCGCGGACGGGACCCAGATTCCAGCGTACCTCACCTTGCCGGCGGGCGGCGACGGCAAGAACCTGCCGGCGATTGTCATGCCGCATGGCGGTCCCAGCGCCCGCGACGAGTGGGGCTTCGACTGGCTGGCGCAGTTCTTCGCCCATCAGGGCTACGCGGTGCTGCAGCCCAACTATCGCGGCTCGGCGGGCTATGGGGCCGACTGGTTCCAGAAGAACGGCTTCCAGTCCTGGCGCACGGCGATCGGCGACGTCAATGACGGCGGTCGCTGGCTGCAGGCGCAAGGCGTCGCCAAGCCCGGCAAGCTGGCCATCGTCGGCTGGTCCTATGGCGGCTATGCGGCCCTGCAGTCCTCCGTCCTGGATCCGGACCTCTTCAAGGCTGTGGTCGCGATCGCGCCTGTCACCGACCTTGAGACCCTGCGGTCCGAGCATCTGGACTTCGTCGACTACCCGCAGGTCAGCGCCTTCATCGGCAAGGGTCCTCACGTGACCGAGGGCTCGCCGGCCCAGAACGCCGCGGCCATCAAGGCTCCGGTGCTGCTGTTCCACGGCGATCTCGACGCCAATGTCGGGATTGGCGAGTCCCGGCTGATGGAGCGCAAGTTGAAGGCGGCGGGGCGCTCGGTGGAGTTCATCGAGTTCAAGGGGCTGGATCACCAGCTGGCCGACGACGCGGCGCGGACCCAGATGCTGGGCAAGGCCGATGCGTTCCTGAAGACCGCCCTGGGGCTCTGAGGGCCCGCGTCACGGCGCCGCTGGCGTTTCCGGGGGCGAGCGCCTATCTATGTCTCCGGCGGGTCTTGCTGCGGTTCGCGTCGGGGACTTCACATCCCGGGGACCTTAATCGACTCTCTTGGGAGCTGTGCCTTTCCGTGGCCGTGGCTGCGGAAATACGGCGCCCACCTGGCATGCCAGGTCCGAGTGGATTGAAATTGTCGCCCACGGTTCTTCGCGGCGCCGCCACCCTTTTCTCCCGGTTCGGCGCGGCCTTGCGGCCGCTGGACCGGGATGACAGCTTTCACGGTATGACCATCGCCGACCCCGTCGCGGCCAAGACGGCCCTGCGCGTCTTCCTGCGCAACCAGCGCAAGCAGCTGGCCCGCGAGCATCCGCAAGCCGACTGGATGGTCGCCGAGGTCGGCCGCGAGCCCTTGGCGCGCCTGTTCCCCGAGCCTGCGGGCAAGGTGGCGGCGCTCTATCACGGCCTTGGCTCGGAGCTTTCACCGCTTCTGTTGGGCGATCATCTGCGCGAGGCCGGGTGGACGTTGGCGTTGCCGGCGGTGATCGACGCCGACGCGCATCGCATGGTGTTCCGCCTGTGGAAGCCCGGCGAGCATCTGGTCCACGACAAGATCAGCCTGCGCGCCCCCAGCGCGAAGAACCCCGTCGTCGAACCCGATCTGGTCGTCACGCCGCTGCTGGCCTTCCAGCGCGACGGCGTGCGTCTGGGGCAGGGCGGCGGCTATTACGACCGGGCGCTGGCGGCGCTGCGGGCGCGCAAGTCGGTCCTCGTGATGGGCGTCGCCTACAGCGGTCAGCAGACGGAGAATCTGCCGCACGAACCGCACGATCAAAGGTTGGACGCCATTCTCACCGAAAAAGAGTATATCGCGGTCAAAGCCTGAGCCCCCGAGGGGCTCGATCCATACAGTTTCTTGGGACTCTCGATGCGTTTCGCCTTTTTCGGCGATGTCGTCGGCAAGTCGGGCCGGGACGGCCTGGCCGACCATCTGCCCGACCTTCGCCGCCGGCTCGGCCTGGAGTTCGTGATCATCAACGCCGAGAACGCGGCCGCGGGCTTCGGGATCACCGAGAACACCGCGCGCGAGCTGTTCGAGGCCGGCGCCGACTGCCTGACCCTGGGCAATCACAGCTGGGACCAGCGCGAGGCCCTGACCTATATCGTGCGCGAGCCGCGCCTGATCCGTCCGGCCAACTATCCGATCCTGTCGGACGCGCCGGGCCGGGGCAGCCACCTGTTCCAGACGGACAGCGGCAAGACGATCTTCGTCGTCAACCTCTTGGGCCGGGTCCACATGGACGCCATGGACGACCCGTTCGCCGCCGCCGATCGCGAACTCGACAAGGCCCCGCTGGGCCAGGTCGCCGACGCGGTGATCGTTGACATGCACTGCGAGGCGACCTCGGAGAAGATGGCCATGGGCCACTATTGCGACGGCCGCGCCTCGCTGGTGGTGGGCACCCACACCCACGTGCCGACCGCCGACTGCCAGATCCTGCCCGGCGGCACGGCCTACCAGACCGACGCCGGCGCCTGCGCCGACTATGACAGCGTGATCGGCAACCAGAAGGAAGAGCCGCTGCGGCGCTTCACCACCAAGATCAGCGGCGGCCGCTACCAGCCGGCCAGCGGCCCGGCCACGGTCTGCGGCGTGTTCGTCGAGACCGACGACCGCACCGGCCTGGCCACCCGCGTCGAGCCGATCCGGGTGGGCGGCCGGCTGAGCCCGCACATCCCGGAGCTTTAGCGCCCAGGCTCAGCTTGCGGCTGCCACGATAGCGGTCTCAGATGCGGCTCCCCCCAAAAGGAGCCTCTCATGACCGACGCCATCTACACCGCCCACGCCCACGCCATCGGCGGCCGCAACGGCACGGCCAAGTCCGATGACGGCCATCTGGACGTGAAGCTGGCCTATCCGAAGTCGATGGGCGGCGACGGGAACGGGACCAATCCCGAGCAGCTGTTCGCGGCCGGCTACAGCGCCTGCTTCCTGGGCGCGCTCGGGCTGGTCGCCCGCAACCAGGGCGTCAAGCTGGGCGAGCACAGCCTGGACGCCGAGGTCGACCTGATCAAGGACGAGACCAGCTTCCACGTCGGCGTGCGCCTGAAGCTGAACGCGCCCGAGCTGGACCGCGACACCGCCGAGACGCTGCTGCGCGCCGCCCACGAGGTCTGCCCCTATTCGAAGGCCACGCGCGGCAACGTCCAGGTGGATCTGGAAGTCGCCTGACGCCACCCTGGCCGGTCTTCGGTGTGCGGGGTGACAAAACCCCATCTCAGGGGCTAGAAGCCCCCACACTCCATTTTCAGACCAGAGACAGAGCCTCCGAATGGCCGGCCACTCGAAATTCAAGAACATCATGCACCGCAAGGGCCGCGCGGACGCCGCGCGGTCCAAGCTGTTCTCCAAGCTGTCGCGGGAAATCACGGTCGCGGCGAAGTCGGGCCTGCCGGATCCGGCCATGAACCCGCGCCTGCGCCTGGCCGTGAACAACGCCAAGGCCGAAAGCCTGCCCAAGGACGTCATCGACCGCGCGATCAAGAAGTCGCAGATGGGCGACGCGGCCGACTACACCGAAATCCGCTACGAGGGCGTGGCCGCCGGCGGCGTCGGGATCATCGTCGAGGTGATGACCGACAACAAGAACCGCGCCGCCGCCAATGTCCGCTCCTACTTCACCAAGATGGGCGGCAACATGGGGGCCACCGGCTCGGTGACCTTCAACTTCGATCGCGTCGGCCAGATCAGCTATCCGGCCAAGACCGCGTCGGAAGACGACATGATGGAAGCCGCCATCGAGGCCGGCGCCGACGACGTCACCTCGGACATGGACGAGGAAGGCGAGGGCCACACGATCTACACCGCCTTCGAAGACCTGAACGAGGTCGCCGCGGCCCTGGAAGCCAAGTTCGGCGCGGCCGCCAACACCAAGATCGCCTGGCGTCCCAAGATGCAGGTGCCGGTCACCGGCGACAGCGTCGCCACCCTGATGAAGCTGCTCGACATGCTGGACGAGGACGACGACGTCCAGGCCGTCTACTCGAACGAAGACATCAGCGAAGAAGACTTGGCCAAGCTGGGCTGATCCCCCTTCTCCCTTTGCGGGAGAAGGTGTCAGCGAAGCTGACGGATGAGGGATTGAACATCCTGAACGCCGCGACCGGCTGGACCGCCGTCGCGGCGTTTTCCGTTCGAGCAACCCCTCACCCGACCCTTCGGGCCACCCTCTCCCGCAAGGAGGGAGGGATCACGAACCGCCGCCGCCCGTTACAGCGGGCATGGCCTGGCTTTCCCCTTCCGACTTCCTTCCGATCGCCGGCGCGCTGGTCGCCGGCGGCGTGATTGGGTTCGAGCGCGAGTACCGCGCCCGGCCGGCGGGGCTGCGCACCCACATGCTGGTCAGCCTGGCGTCGGCCCTGCTGATGCTGGCCGCCGTCCACCAGGTGCGGTGGATGAGCGACACCCCGGGGGACATTCTGCGCATCGACCCGGTCCGCATGGCCCACGGCGTGTTGACCGGTGTCGGCTTCCTGTGCGGCGGGGTGATCTTCCAGCAGGGCTTTTCGGTGCATGGGCTGACGACCGCCGCTTCCCTGTGGGTAACCTCGGCGATCGGCACGCTGTTCGGCGTTGGCCTTTACGGTCTGGCCACGGTCGGAACGGTTCTGGCGGTCGTCACCCTCAGCGCGGCCCGCTGGCTGGACCGCAGCCTGCCGCAGACGAACTACACCGAGATCATCGTCCGCTCGCGCCGCGAGACCCCGCTGGACGAGGAGGAACTGCGCCGTCTGCTGACCGACTACGACCTGAAGGGCCAGCGTCTGAACCATCGCCTACGCGACGGCGGCGCTGTGTTCGAATTGGCGGGGCCCTTCTCCGGCAACGGCGCGCTACGGCTGCGCGAGGTGGCTCATCGGCTGCGGTCCGATCCGCGCGTCGTCGAGTTCGACATTCTGCCGCGCAAGGATTGAGCCGCCGCGTCGTCTTCTCCCCGTGATCCCTCCCGGCTAGAGTGGCGGGATGGTCCTGCGGGTTCACATCGACACCGATTGCGGCGTGGACGACGCCCTGGCGCTGGCCCTGCTGGCGCGCGCCAGACAGGCGGTCGAGGTGGTGTCGGTCTCGGCCGTGTTCGGCAACACCTATGTCGACCAGGCCGCCGCCAATGCGCGCGGCGTGCTGCGCTTGGCCGGCTGCGGCGCCGAGGTCTATATCGGCGCCGGCTCGGGCCTGGCCAAGCGCCGGGTCGAACGGATGCGGCCCGCCCACGGCGTCGACGGCCTGAACGGCGCGGGCTTCTCGCAGCGCTGGAAGCTGCCGGAGCTGGAGCGCGGCCATTCGGCGAACTTCCTGGCCTTCGCCGCGCGCCGCAAGGTGCGGGGTCTGTTCCTGGGGCCGCTGACCAATCTGGCCAAGAGCCTGCTGGAAGACCCGGCCGCCTTCCGTGACTGGCGTCCGACGATCACCGCCGGCGCCTTCGCCGTCGAGGGCAAGGCCGCGGGCGGCGCGGACTTCAACAGCTGGAGCGATCCCGAAGCGCTGCAACGCACCCTGGAAGCCGGGGTCATGCCGCGCCTGACGCCGTTGGACGTCAGTCGCCTGGTCGAGGTCACCGCCGAAGACCTCTCGCGCGGCGCCGATTGCTGCGGCTCGCCCCTGTCGGCGCGCCTGACCAAGGCGGCGGTCGGCTATATCGCCTTCCACAAGAGCGTCTGGGGCGGCGACGGCTGCCGTCCGCACGACGCGGTGGCGGCCGCCAGCCTGATCGCGCCCGAACTCTTCACGTTCGAGCCGGCGCGCCTGCGCGTGGCGGTCGACGGGCCGCGCCTGGGCCGGGTCGAGCGAATCGACGGGACCCCGAACGCCGAGGTCTGCGTGGGCCTGGACGCCGAGGGCGTAAAGCGGCTGATCGTTGGCGGACTGTTCGGCGTGAAAGCGGTCGAGGCGGCTTAGGCCGGCGGATTCTGCTCGAATTGCAGCGCGCCCTCGTGCGGCTGATGCCAGGGCGGCGCGCTGGCCATCCACATATCGGCCTGGACCTTGAAGTCCGACGCGTCGTCCAGCCCGCCGACCTTGACCGCCACCATCCCGCGGTTCTTGTCAGGCCTTGAGAAGACGTGGACCCCGCAGGTCCCGCAGAAATAGCTGCCGCCGCTGGTCCTGCTGGCCTTGAAGACGCGAGCCTCGCCACGCGTGACCGTCAACGAGGCGGCGGGAAACACCATGGTCAGGTTCGGCGAGCCGCCCGCCACGTATTGGCAGTCCCGGCAGTGGCAGGCGATGTGGAACATCGGGGCGGCCGACACTTCGTAGCGGATCTCGCCGCAGCGGCAGCCGCCTGTTCGCGTCGTCATGCTGATCTCCCTCGCCGGAAGATTGGCGCGGAGCGATGCGCGACGGCAAGGGCTAGTGCGGCTGGCCCCACTGCGCCGCGCGCTCGCGGACCAGGTCGCGCATGAACTGGTCGAGATCGGCGAGGCGCTGGTCCATTTCCGAAACCGACACGCCGTTCCAGACCGCGTGGTCGTAGGCCGAGCGCGCCTCTTGCAGGTTCTCGCCCGCGCGGTACCGCTCGACGATATGGAGGGTCTCCAGCAGCTTGGTGGGACGGTCGACCTTCTCGTGCTTCATCGACCAGTAGCTGACCATGTACTCGGCCAGGATCCCTTCATCCGACGTGCTGACCATCGGCGTCTCCCTCGTGCTGGCCGCTAGATAGGGAGCCCGTCGCGCGTCGCCAGGGTTTGGATCAAATTCCGCCGGCGGCCTTCCACTCGTCTTCGAACATCGCCGCGGTGATTGGCGTCAGCGTCAGGCGCTGGCCCTCGTGCTCGGCGACGTGACCTTCCAGCAGGTTGGCGGCCATGTCGCGAAAGGAGCCCTCGACCAGGCTGCCGCCGAACTCGGCCTCGGCGCAGGCGCGGCGGCCGTCGGCGAAGACGTCGATCAGGCGCGGCACGCCGCCCCGGCCATCCACCTCGTAGAAGATGGCTACGGGCTCGTCGCTCGGCGGATGGGTCCAGTCGCAGCGGAAGTGGGAGACGATCATGGAGGCGTTTTCGACCCGACCGGCTCCCGGCGCAAGAGTGAGCGGCGTTTACGAGTCGTTAGGGAAGTCAGGGCTTTTCCTCGGGGGCGGAAGCGAGGAAAGTGCGAGAACACATGATGAACGCGAATCGCACGCCCATCCGCATCCTCGGCCTCGACCCGGGCCTTCGCCGCACCGGCTGGGGCGTGCTGACGATCGACGGCGCGCGCATGAGCCACGTCGCTCACGGGGTCATCGTCCCCGACGAGAAGGCCGACTTCGCCCAGCGGCTGCTGAGCCTTTTCGAGGGGCTCACCGCCGTGATCGATGAGCATCGCCCGGACGAGGCGGCGGTCGAGGAGGTGTTCCTGAACACCAACGCCCAGTCGACGCTGAAGCTGGGCCACGCCCGCGCCGCCGCCCTGATCGCGCCCGCTCGCGCCGGCCTGCCGGTGGCGGAGTACTCCACGCGCCTGGTCAAGAAGGCGGTGGTCGGCACCGGCGCCGCCGACAAGGCCCAGATCGGCTTCATGATCGCCCGCCTCTTGCCAACCGCCGGCAAGACCACGGCCGACTGCGCCGACGCCCTGGCCGTCGCCATCACCCACGCCAACCTGCGCGCCGCCCACCGGAGGGTCGCATGATCGGTCGCTTGCGCGGCGCCGTCGCCGAGGTCGGCGAGGAAGAGGCCCTGATCGACGTCATGGGCGTTGGCTATGTCGTGCGCTGCGGTCACCGCACGCTGCAGCGCCTGCCGGCCCTGGGCGAGGAGACCCTGCTGCACATCGAAAGTCAGTGGAGCGAGAGCGCGGGTCTGCGGCTCTATGGCTTCGCCACGCGCGAGGACCGCAAGGCCTTCGTGCTGCTGCAGGCGATCCAGGGCGTGGGGCCCAAGGCCGCCATGGCGGTGCTGGACGTGCTGTCGCCGGCCGAGCTGGCCTCCGCCGTCGCCCGCGAGGACAAGGTCGCCGTCGGCCGCGCCAATGGCGTCGGCCCCAAGCTCGCCCTGCGCATCGTCACCGAGTTGAAGGACAAGCCGATCACCGATGGACCGGTGCTGATGACCGCGCCCGCGGCCAGCGCCGCGTCCTCCGCGCCGGCCAAGCCCGCGCCGACCGGCGACGCCGTCGCGGCCCTGATGGGGCTGGGCGTGGCCGAGGTGAACGCCCGCCGCGTCGTCGAGGCCGCCGCCGATCGTCTCGGCGAGGAAGCGACCGTCCAGGCCCTGATCAAGGCCGGCCTGCAGGAGCTTGGCCGATGAGTTTGGCTCGGCGGCTCCCCCCACCTGACCGCTTCGCGGTCGTCCGCCCCCAAGGGCGGGCGGAAGACGCCACATCCTTCTTCCCCCTCAGGGGGAGGAGCGCCGAAGGCGCGGAGGGGGCAAGTCAATGACCCGCATCATCTCCGGCGAGCCGCAGCTGGGCGATCAGGTCGCCACGGCCGACCGCGCCCTGCGGCCCCAGACCCTGGCCGAGTTCGTCGGTCAGGAGCAGGCCAAGGGCAATCTCCGCGTCTTCATCGAGGCCGCCAAGGGCCGGGGCGAGGCCCTGGACCACGTGCTGCTGTTCGGCCCGCCGGGCCTAGGCAAGACCACCTTGGCCCAGATCGTCGCCCGCGAGCTGGGCGTGAACTTCCGCGCCACCTCGGGCCCGGTGCTGAACAAGCCCGGCGACCTGGCGGCGATCCTGACCAATCTCGAGCCGAACGACGTCCTGTTCATCGACGAGATCCATCGCCTGTCCTCGAACGTCGAGGAGATCCTCTATCCGGCGATGGAGGACCATGTGCTGGATCTGGTGATCGGCGAGGGCCCCTCTGCGCGCTCGATCCGTATTGATCTGGCGCCCTTCACCCTGGTGGCGGCCACGACCCGGGCGGGCATGCTGGCCACGCCCCTGCGCGACCGCTTCGGCATCCCGATCCGCCTGGAATTCTACACCCCGGCCGAGCTGCGTCACGTGCTGCAGCACGCCGCCCGCAAGATGGGCGCGCCGCTGTCGGACGACGGCGCCGACGAGATCGCCAAGCGCGCTCGCGGCACGCCCCGCGTCGCCGGCCGTCTGCTGCGCCGGGTGCGCGACTTCGCCACCGCGGACGGCGCGACCATCATCGACCGCAAGGCGGCGGGCTTGGCTCTGGCCCGGCTGGAGGTCGACGAAAGCGGTCTCGACAGCCTGGACCGTCGCTACCTGCGCGCCATGATCGAGCACTATGGCGGCGGGCCGGTTGGCGTGGAGACGATCGCCTACGCCATCGCCGAGGCCCGCGACGCGGTCGAGGACGTGATCGAGCCCTATCTGATGCAGCAGGGCTTCATCCAGCGCACCCCGCGCGGCCGCATGGCCTGCGGCAAGGCCTATCTGCACCTGGGCCTGACCCCGCCCGCCGCCCCGCCGGGGACCGCTCAGGGAGGTCTGTTCGATGAAGGCTAGCGACCTGGGCGCTATCCGATTGTTCACGGCCGGTCTGGCCGCCGTGAGCGTCGCCGTCTCCCTGGCCGCCATCGGCTTGGCGGGCGGGCCGCGCAACGCCTTGATCGTCCAAGGGCTCTCCGCCGTGCTCGCCCTCGGTCTGGCCCTGCTCGTCGGGCGCTTCTGGAGACGGGCTCGCTGGCGGCTTTGGGTGCTGATGGCCGCCTGCGCCCTGGCCGTGGTCCTGACGCTGATGAACGGCGTCTCGCTGGAGGGCGCAAAGCGGTGGCTGGCGCTGGGGCCGGTTCAGCTGCACACGGCGTCGATGGTGCTGCCGTTCGCGGCCTGGGCCTTCGCCAAGGGCTTCGACGACCGTCGCGTGGCGCCGATCGCGGGCCTGGTCGCTCTCCTTCTGCTGTACCAGCACGACGCGGCCTCCTCGCTGGCCTTTGCCTTGGCGCTCGCGGCGGCGACGCTGGTGGAGCGCCCGCGTCAGCTGACGCCCTGGGCGTGCGCGGTGATCGGCGGACTCCTGGCCTACGCCGCCTGGGTCGAGCCCGACACCCTGCCCGCGGTGCCCTATGTCGAGGGACTTCTCGCCCATACGATGAAGGCCAATCCCGCGCTCGGCCTCGTGACAGGCGTCCTGATGATCAGCTTGCCAGCGCCGTTCCTGGCCGTCGCGCAAGCGCGGCCCGAACGTCGCGCCGAGGCGCTGGCGCTCGCGGCTCTATGGACCGGCTGGATCGCCGGCAACCTGTTTGGAAACTATCCCGCGCCCGTTCTAGGCTATGGCGCCGCGCCGATCCTGGCCTGGGGCCTGTCTCTGGGCTTGGCGCTCGGCGATTCCGTCAACCAGGACCCGCCCGCGTCATGATTGAACCGACCGTCGGCGTCTTCGAAGGCCGCGAGCATCAGTTGCCCGTGCGCATCTATTACGAGGACACCGACTTCACCGGCATCGTCTACCACGCCAACTACCTGCGCTATCTGGAGCGGGGGCGGAGCGACTTCTTTCGCGCGGTCGGCATCTCGCACAGCGAGCTGGCCGAGCAAGACACCGGCTTCGCGGTCATCCGCATGGAGTTGGACTTCAAGCGCGCGGCCAGGATCGACGACGCCCTGGTGGTGCGCACCCTGTACGAGCGGGTCGAGGGCGTGCGGTTGCATGTCAGCCAGCGGATCACACGCGGCGACGAGACCCTCCTGGAAGCCAAGGCGGTCGCCGTCTGCATCAGCCTTTCGGGACGTCCGCGTCGACCGACGGCGGAGATGACCGCCAAGCTGGCGCCCTGGCTGGCGCCGCCGAACGAGGCTTAGAGCCGCGTCCCCATTTTTTCGGATCGATCGACCCTCGTCATAGTTTCACCCAAGCGCCGCTTCATGCCATACGGCGCACACCTGTCCTGATCAGACGCCCCAACGGAGCCCTATCCCGCATGGACGCCTCGGCCGCCGCCCCCAATTTCTCGTTCTTCGCCCTGTTCATGCAGGCCGACTGGGTCGTCAAAGGCGTGATGATCGGCCTGATCCTGGCCTCGCTGGGATCCTGGGCCGTGATCCTGGACAAGCTGTTCCGCTTCCAGTCGCTGAACCGCGCGGCCGACCGCTTCGAGGAGCAGGTCGGAGGCGGGCGTTCGCTGGAGGACGTGGCGGGCGAGGCCGGCGCCAATCCGCCCCACGCGCTGCCGCGCATGCTGCAGGCGGCGCTGAAGGAATGGCGCGAGGCCAAGACCCGGGCCATGACCGAGAACCAGACGGCGTTCCTGGTCGCCCGCATCGACCGCATTCTCGACACCATGATCGCCCGCGAGACCGCCAAGGTCGAAGAGGGCCTGGGCAGCCTGGCCATTGTCGCCACCGCCTCGCCGTTCATCGGCCTGTTCGGCACGGTGTGGGGCATCATGCACGCCTTCCAGAACATCGCCCTGTCGAAGAACACCTCGCTGGCCGTCGTTGCGCCCTCGATCGCCGAGGCCCTGTTCGCCACCGCCGTCGGCCTGATCGCCGCCATCCCGGCCTATATCGCCTACAACAAGTTCTCGACCGACGCGGGCAAGTACGCCGGCCGCCTGGAAGGCTTCGCCGATGACCTGTCGACCGCGATCCAGCGTCGCCTGACCGAGCGCTAAGCCATGGCGATGTCCTCCAACGACGCCTTCGCCACCGGGGGCGGCCGAGGCCGCCGCCGCCGCCGCTCGCGCGGGGCCCTGTCGGAGATCAACGTCACCCCGCTGGTCGACGTGATGCTGGTGCTCTTGATCATCTTCATGATCTCGGCGCCGCTGCTGACCGCCGGCGTGCCGCTGGAGCTGCCCAAGACCGAGGCCGCGGCCCTGCAGAACCAGGAAGAGCCGATTACCGTGTCGATCCGCAAGGACGGCGGCGTCTTCGTCGGCGAGACCCAGATCCCGTTCGAGAACCTGGCGCCGCGCATCAGCGCGATCGCCGGCGACGGCTACGACAAGCCGATCTTCGTGCGCGCCGACGGCGGAGCCACCTATTCGATCGTCGCCCAGGTGATGGCGGGCCTGTCGAACGCCGGCTTCAACAAGATCAACCTGATCACCGAGACGGGCGGCCCGTCCTCGGGCGCGGCGCCCCGCGACGCCCAACCGGCGGCGGACGCGGGCGACCTGCGGCCGGCGCAGTAGGGGCGACATGATCGCCCGCCGCGAACCAAAGGTTTCTCCGGCCCTTTTGGCCTCGATCGCGCTGCACGGCGCGGTCGCGGCCTTGATCGCGTTCGGCCTGCCGTGGAAATCGTCCAAGCCGATTACGATCGGCGAGTCGGTTCCCGTGACCATCGTCGCCAACGGCCCGACCAACGTCCGCCCGGCCGAGGAAGCGCCGGTCGAGCAGACGGCCCAGGCGCCCGAGCCCGAGCCCCAGGCGACGCCGCAGCCTCCGGCCCCGACGCCCGCGCCGACGCCGACCCCAGCCCCCGCGCCGCCGCCCAAGCCGACGCCGGTTCCCAAGCCCGCGCCGACCCCGACGCCGGCCAAGCCGACGCCGACCAAGAAGAACGACAACGACTTCTTCGCCTCGCTGGAAGCCTCCATCGCCAAGACCAAGAAGGCGACCGGCAAGCCGACCTCGAACGCGGCCAAAGGCCCTGCGCGGCAGGAGACCTCGGTCTCGGCGCGTCCCGCCCTGGGCGCCGCCACCGGCCTTTCGGCCTCGGCGCTGGGCCGCCTGCAGGGCGAGGTGCAGGATCGCTGGAACCCCAATTGCGAGGTCGAGGGCGGCGCCAACGTCAATGTCCGCGTGGTGTTCGTGATCGGGCCGGGCGGCCGCGTCGTCGGCCAGCCGGAGTCGCCGGGCACGTCCTCGCCCGACCCCGTGGTCAAGGCCGCCTCGGACCGCGCCATCCGCGCGCTGTTCGCCGCCTCGCCGTTCGCCTATCTGCCGCCCGATCTGTACGGTCAGAAAATCGCCCTGAACTTCAACGCAAAACAGGCCTGTTCGCGTTGATGTCCGGAAGGAATAAGAAGGAGACCCCGATGCGCCTCAAAGCCCTGATGCTGGCGGCCGCCGTCTTGCTGAGCGGCGCGGCCTTCGTCACGCCGGCCGCCGCGCAGATCGAGGTCGACATCAACGCCGGCGCGGTCAAGCCGCTGCCGATCGCGATCCCCGCCTTCTCGGGCGCGACGCGGGGCGCCGAGATCGCCCAGGTCATCAGCGGCAATCTCGAGCGCTCTGGCCTGTTCCAGCCGCTGAATGTCTCGGGCGTCCCGGACAAGCTGGCCGACGTCAACATCCAGCCGCGCTTCCCCGACTGGCAGACCACCGGCGCCCAGGCGCTGATCAACGGCCAGGTCACGGTCGGCCCCGATGGCGGCCTCCGCGTCGATTTCCGCCTGTGGGATGTGTTCAGCCAGCAGCAGCTTCTGGGCCTGCAGTTCTCCTCGACGCCGGACAACTGGCGGCGCGTGGCGCACAAGATCAGCGACGCCGTCTATGAGCGCCTGACCGGCGAGAAGGGCTATTTCGACACCCGCGTGGCCTTCGTCGCCGAGAGCGGTCCGAAGCTCAACCGCATCAAGCGCCTGGCGATCATGGACCAGGACGGCGCCAATCCGCAGTACCTGACCGACGGCTCGTACATCGTCATGACCCCGCGCTTCAGCTCGACCAGCCAGGAGCTGACCTACATGGCCCTGCGGCCGACGGGTTCGTCGATCTACCTGCTGAACCTGGAGACCAGCCGCCAGGAGACGGTCGGCAAGTTCCCCGGCATGGTGTTCGCCCCGCGCTTCTCGCCCGACGGCGGCAAGGTCGCCTTCTCGGTCGAAAAGAACGGCAACAGCGACATCTATGTGATGGACCTGCGCAGCCGCTCCACCACCCGGATCACCACCGACCCGGCCATCGACACCTCGCCCTCGTTCTCACCGGACGGGACGAAGATCGTGTTCAACTCCGACCGGGGCGGCCAGGCGCAGCTCTATGTGATGAACACCGACGGTTCTGGCGTGCGCCGCATCTCGTACGGCGGCGGCCGCTACACGACCCCGGTCTGGAGCCCGCGCGGCGACTTCATCGCCTTCACCAAGCAGACGGGCGGCGAATTCCACATCGGCGTCATGCGCCCCGACGGCGGCGACGAGCGCCTCTTGACCACCAGCTATCTGGATGAAGGCCCGACCTGGGCGCCCAACGGGCGGGTGCTGATGTTCTTCCGCGAAGGCGGCGGCGGCGTGCCCAAGCTCTGGACGGTGGACATCACCGGCCGGATCCTGCGGCCGGCCGCCTACAACGGTTCGGGCTCCGACCCGGCCTGGTCGCCGCTTCTGGACTGACAAATCGTGGAGGCGCGCAACCTTAGCCTTGCGAGCGCGTTTCCAGGGTTCTAATTCGGCGTCGCCAGGCGCCGGGATTTCCCTTGCGGAAGAGTTTCGGCGTCGCCTGACGGACTTCTGACGTCATTGTGAGGTCCCGCCAGGCATTTAGCAGGTCCATTGCCGGCATGTCGCAGGTATGGATCGGGTCCAGAGTTGTTGACTTGAGGAGAAACTGGATGAGCTTCGACACCCAGCGCGCCGTTAGACTGGCGCTCGTCGGCCTGGCCGCCGCCTCGCTTGCCGCCTGCGCTTCGCGTCCGAAGCCCCAGCCCGCCGCGCCGACGCCTCCCGCGCCGCCGCCGGCCCAGGAGCCCGCTCCCTACACCCCGCCGCCGGCTCCGCCGGTCGCCCAGGGGCCGCTGCCCGGCTCGGTGCAGGACTTCGTCGTCAATGTCGGCGACCGCGTCTATTTCGACACCGACGAATATTCGGTTCGCGCCGACGCCCAGCCGGTCCTGACGGGCCAAGCCCAGTGGCTGAACCGCTATCCGGCCGTGAAGGTCCGCATCGAAGGCAACGCCGACGAACGCGGCACCCGCGAATACAACCTGGCGCTCGGCGCCCGCCGCGCCAACGCCGTCCGCGACTTCCTGATCGCCCAAGGCGTCGCCGCTTCGCGCATCGAGACGATCTCGTTCGGCAAGGAAAAGCCGATCGACGCCGGCACGACCGAAGAGGCCTGGGCCAAGAACCGTAACGGCCACACGGCCATCACGGACGGCGCCCGCTAAGCGCTGAGCTAAAATGGGGCGGCTTTCTTCTGGGAAGCCGCCCTAGTTTTGTCTGCCTCCTACCGCTAGATCACGGTCATGAAGCTGAAATCCGCCCTGCTCGCCGTCTTGTTCGCGTCCAGCGCCGCCGTGGCCGTGGCGCAGACCCCGCTGCCGGAGGCCGATCCGCTGGACGACCGCTCGGTCAAGCGCGTGGAGCGGATGGAGAAGGTGGTCCGCGAGCTGCGGTCGATCGTCTTCCAGGGCCGCGACACCGGCAAGCCGGTGGTGGTCCAGCCGGCCGAGACCGACGCCCAGATCGCCGCCCTGAACGACCGGGTCACGGACCTCGAACAGACCCTGACCAAGCTGAACGGCCAGAACGAGACCGTCACCTTCGAGCTCACCAAGGCCAACAAGGCCGCCGCCGACCAGAAGGCCCGCGCCGACGCGCTGGAGCAGCGCCTGGCGGCGATCGAGAAGACGCTGGCCGACCTGCAGGCGGCCGCCGCGAACGGTCAGCTGGTCGCCGGCGCCGCCCCGGTCGCCGATGGCGCGGTCCCCCCGCCGCCTCCGCCGCCGGCCGATCCGGCCGTGGCCTTCAAGCAGGCCCGCCAACTGCTGCTGGACGGCGACTACGCCAAGGCCGAGCAGGCTTTCTCGGCCTATGTCGTCAACTATCCCGACAACGCCAAGACGCCAGAGGCCCGCTACTGGCTGGGCGAGACGCTCTTTGTCCGCGAAGCCTATACCGACGCCGCCGCCGCCTATATCGGCGCCATCCGCGGCTGGCCGCAGTCGACCTGGGCGCCGGACGCGACCCTGAAGCTGGCCCGCTCGATGGTGGCGCTGAAAAAGACCGCCGAGGCGTGCCGCACTCTGGACGAGCTCTCCAAGCGCTATCCGAAAGCGCCGTCGCAGGTTACCTCCCGCGCGGCTTCCACACGCGTCGCGGCGAAGTGTTCGTAAAAGCCTGAACCCTCTCTCAGGGAGAGAGGGAGGGGCCCATCGCTTGCGATGGGAGGGTGAGAGGGTACGCTCTCGCCGAACTTGGCGCGGATCGCCGCCGCATCGTGAAGGGCTAGGGATTGTCCGGTGGACGGTGAAACCTCTCACCCTCGCACCGCCTCCGGCGGCGGGCCCCTCCCTCTCTCTAAGAGAGAGGGATTTCTTGGCGCCTTCGACCGCCGTTTGGACCCCATCTCCACCGCCCCGGTGGCCGTCGGCTTCTCCGGCGGCGGGGACTCCCTGTTTCTTCTGAAAACGGCGCTGGACTGGGCGCGACCGCGCGGCCGCTCGGTCTTGGCCCTGGTCGTCGATCACCAGCTGCAACCGGACAGCGCACGCTGGACCAAGGATGCGCTCGCCAAGGCGCAGGCCTTGGGCGCGGACGTTCGCGCTCTGGCCTGGACCGGCCCTAAGCCGGCCTCCGGCCTCCCCGCCGCCGCTCGTCGCGCGCGCCACGCTCTTCTCGCCAACGCCGCCCGCGAGGCCGGGGCGTCCGTCCTGCTGCTGGGCCATACCGCCAGCGACCTCGCCGAGGGCGCCGCCATGCGCGCCGAAGGCTCGACGGTCACGGATCCTCGCGAATGGGCGCCCTCGCCGGTCTGGCCCGAGGGGCGGGACATCTTCCTGCTGCGGCCGCTGCTGGGCCTTACCCGCGCGGAGATCAGGGCCTCGTTGGCCGCCGACGGCGAGACCTGGCTGGAAGACCCCGCCAACACCGACCTGCGCTACGCCCGGGCCCGGGCGCGGGCCGGCGGCGTGGTTGAGGCCGAGTCCGAGCCGCCACCGTCGTCCACGCCGCCGCCGCTCTTCTCGGTCGACGACGCTGGCGCGATCCGCCTGCCGCGCGACATCGCCGCCGCCCATCTCGCCGCCGCCCTGCTGTGCGCCGCCGGGACCGAACGGCCGCCGCGCGGCGATCGGCTGGAGCGTTTGATCCAGCGCCTGCGGAACGGGGAGACCTTCACCGCCACCCTGGCCGGCGCCCGTGTCGAAGCTGAACAGGAGGTGCTGGTCTGCCGTGACGCGGGCGAGACGGCGCGGGGCGGTCTCGCGCCTCTGGCGCTGGCGCCGGGCGAGACCGGCGTCTGGGACGGCCGCTGGGAAATCGCCGCCGGCGCGGCGCCCCTGACCGTCGTCGCGCTCAAGGGGCGGGCCTCGAGCCTGTCGCCCGAGCAGCGTATCCGCTTGGCCAAGCTGCCCGCCGCCGTCCGGCCGAGCCTGCCGCTGATCCTGCGGCATGGCGCGGCGCCGTGCGCGCCCGCGCTTGACGGCCCGGACTTTGCAGTCGAAGGGGGAGGGCGCGCGCGTCTGCTCGTTTTCGGTCGTTTCGAGGCCGCGGTCGGCCTCCATGACAAAGAATCCGCGACCGGACGTCACGTCCGTGGCGCAAGCGCTCGCGAGCCCTTATCTTGAGGGGCGAAGACCTATCGTTGGGAAGACGAACCGAATGAATTTCCGGAACGCAGCCATCTGGCTGGTGATCGTGGCGGCGCTGATGGGCGTGTTCTTCGTGAGCCAGAACGCGCGCACGAAGGGCAGCGGCGAGATCAGCTATTCGCAGCTCCTCAAGCAGGTGGACGCCGGTCAGATCAAGTCGGCCGAGATCTCCGGCCAGGTCGTCCAGGCCAAGGACGCCAGCGGCAAGGTGCTGACCGTCAACGCTCCGCTCGACTCCGACGAGCTGGTCAACCGCATGGTCGCCAAGAACGCCGACGTGAAGTTCAAGAGCGGCTCGATCAGCTTCCTGGCCATCCTGGTCCAGCTGCTGCCGATCCTGCTGATCGTGGGCGTGTGGCTGTTCTTCATGCGCCAGATGCAGGGCGGGGCGAAGGGCGCCATGGGCTTTGGCAAGTCCAAGGCTCGCCTGCTGACCGAGAACAAGAACCGCATCACGTTTGAAGACGTCGCCGGCGTCGACGAGGCCAAGGAAGAACTGCAGGAGGTCGTCGACTTCCTGAAGGATCCGGCCAAGTTCCAGCGCCTGGGCGGCAAGATTCCGAAGGGCGCCCTGCTGGTCGGCCCTCCCGGTACGGGTAAGACCCTGATCGCCCGCGCCGTGGCCGGTGAGGCCGGTGTGCCGTTCTTCACGATCTCGGGTTCGGACTTCGTCGAAATGTTCGTCGGCGTCGGCGCCAGCCGTGTGCGCGACATGTTCGAGCAGGCCAAGAAGAACGCCCCCTGCATCATCTTCATCGACGAAATCGACGCGGTCGGCCGCCATCGCGGCGCCGGCCTGGGCGGCGGCAACGACGAGCGCGAGCAGACCCTCAACCAGCTGCTGGTCGAGATGGACGGCTTCGAGGCCAATGAAGGCATCATCCTGATCGCCGCCACCAACCGTCCCGACGTGCTGGACCCGGCCCTGCTGCGTCCGGGCCGCTTCGACCGCCAGGTCGTGGTGCCCAACCCCGACGTCGCCGGTCGCGAGAAGATCATCCGCGTGCACATGAAGAACGTGCCGCTGGCCGCCGACGTCGACGTCAAGACGCTGGCGCGCGGCACCCCGGGTTTCTCGGGCGCGGACCTGGCGAACCTCGTCAACGAAGCCGCCCTGATGGCCGCCCGCAAGAACCGCCGCATGGTCACCATGAGCGACTTCGAGCAGGCCAAGGACAAGGTCATGATGGGCGCCGAGCGCCGCTCGATGGCCATGAACGAGGAAGAAAAGAAGCTGACGGCCTATCATGAGGGCGGCCACGCCATCGTAGCGCTGAACGTCCCGCTGGCCGACCCGGTCCACAAGGCCACCATCGTGCCGCGCGGCCGGGCCCTGGGCATGGTCATGCAGCTGCCGGAAGGCGACCGCTACTCGATGAAATACCAGCAGATGACCAGCCGTCTGGCCATCATGATGGGCGGCCGCGTGGCCGAGGAGCTGATCTTCGGCAAGGAGAACATCACCTCGGGCGCCAGCAGCGACATCAAGGCCGCCACGGACCTGGCCCGCAACATGGTCACCCGCTGGGGCTATTCGGACGTGCTGGGCACGGTGGCCTATGGCGACAACCAGGACGAGGTGTTCCTGGGCCACTCGGTCGCCCGCACCCAGAACGTCTCGGAAGAGACCGCCCGTCTGATCGACAGCGAGGTCAAGCGCCTGGTGCAGTACGGCCTGGACGAGGCCCGCCGGATCCTGACCGAGAAGATCGAGGACCTCCACACCCTGGGCAAGGCGCTGCTGGAATACGAGACCCTCTCGGGCGAGGAGATCGCCGGCGTGCTGAAGGGCGTTCCGCCCAAGCGCGAAGAGGAAGAGACCAAGGAGACCATCGTGGCGCCGTCGCTGGTGCCGCTGTCTCCGGGCGCGGGCGCCAGCGTCACCGCCTGATCCGCTCAAGGCTTCCAAGAATCAAGCCGGCTCGAGAGAGTCGGCTTTTTTCTTGTCCAGCTGCAACCGGCTCGCAAGGACGGCGTTCAAGCTTCACCGCACGTTCGCGGTCCGGGGCGACGCCGACCGATGGTCACCACGCTGACAGACGATACGGCCGGCGCGCCCTTCGCCTCTGGCGACTGGGCGAAAGTCGGCTTGCCGTCGCCGGCCGCCTGGCCCGCCGCCCTGAAGGTCGCCGCCGGCATGATGCTGGCCTCGCCGATCCCCTCGTTCCTGGCCTGGGGTGAGCACGCCGCGACCCTGCACAACGACGCCGCCCGAGCCATGCTGGACCTGACCAACGCGGCGGGCCGCCCCTTGGCCGATGTCCTTCCCATCGCCCAGGCGGGCGAACTGGTGGCGCGCGGCCGCGCTGGCGAGAGCGTCAAGCTGGAGAACGTTCCCTTCACGCGGCCCGGCCAGGAGGCCTGGTGCAACCTGCTGGCCTCGCCCGTGCGCGACGAGGAGGGCGTCGTGCAAGGGGTGCTGGTCCACTGCAACGACATCACCGCCCGCGTTCTCGACGACCGGGCGCGTCTGGCCGAGGAGCGCCGCTACCGCGCGCTCTTCGAGTCGATGCACGAGGGCTTCTGCGTCATCGAGTTCCGGGACGGCCCGCATGGACCGGATAGCGACTACATCCACATCATGGCCAACGCCGCCTATGAGCGGCACGCGGGCATCCCCAACGTCGTCGGCCGGACATTGCGCGAGTTGGCGCCGGACGAGGCCGACGCTTGGCTCGCGCGCTACGGCGAAGTCCTGCGCACGGGCGAGCCGATCCGCTTCGAGCAGGAGCTTGTCGCCACCGGCCGCCACCTGTCGCTTTCATCCTTCCGGATCGAGCCGCCGGAGCTGAAGCAGGTGGCGGTGCTGTTCCAGGACGTCACCGACCGCAAGCGGACCGACGCCAAGCTGCGGCACCTGAACGAGACCCTCGAAGCCCGCATCGCCGAGGCCTTGGCGGAACGCGAGCGGACCGAGGAGGAACTGCGCCAGGCTCAGAAGATGGAGGCGGTCGGCCAGCTGACCGGCGGCCTCGCCCACGATTTCAACAATCTGCTGGCCGGCATTTCGGGCGCCTTCGAGATGATCGGCGCCCGGCTGGCCCAGGGACGGACGGGCGATGTCGAGCGCTATCTGAGCGCCGGGCAGGGGGCGGCGCGCCGGGCGGCGGCCCTGACCCATCGCCTGCTGGCCTTCTCCCGCCGTCAGACCCTGGCGCCCAAGGCGGTGACCATCAACCGGCTGATGGCCGACTTCGTCGAGCTGGTCCGCCGCACGGTGGGCCCGTCGATCGACGTCGAGGTGATCGCCGCGACAGGGCTTTGGTCAACCTTGGTCGACGCCAACCAGCTGGAAAACGCGCTGCTGAACCTGTGCATCAACGGCCGCGACGCCATGCCGGACGGAGGACGGCTCACGATCGAGACCGCCAATCGCTGGCTCGACGACCGCATCGCTCGCGAGCACGGGCTGGAGCCTGGCCAGTACGTCTCGGTCTGCGTCAGCGACACCGGCTCGGGCATCGACAAGGCGACGCTGGAGCGGGTGTTCGATCCCTTCTTCACCACCAAGCCGATCGGCCAGGGCACGGGGCTGGGCCTGTCCATGGTCTACGGCTTCGCGCGCCAGTCGAACGGCCACGTGCGGATCTATTCCGAGGTCGGCCAGGGCACGATGGTGTGCTTGTACCTGCCGCGCCATCTGGGCGAGGAAGACGAGGAGCCCGCGGTCGCGCCCGCGGACTTGGCGTCCACCCACGCCGACCAGACGGTGCTGGTGGTCGATGACGAGCCCACTGTGCGAATGCTGGTGGTCGACGCCCTGGAAGAGCTTGGCTACGCGTGCCTGGAGGCCCCGGACGGGGCGGCGGGCTTGCGGATCCTGCAGAGCGATCGCCGGATCGACCTGCTGATCACCGACGTCGGCTTGCCCGGCGGGCTGAACGGACGCCAGGTGGCGGACGCGGCCAGGACCTTGCGTCCCGACCTGAAGGTCCTCTTCATCACCGGCTACGCCGAGAATGCGGTGCTGAACCACGGCCACATCGAGCACGGCATGGAGGTCCTGACCAAGCCGTTCGCCATCGGCGACCTGACCGGGCGCATCGACCGGATGCTGTGCGAGGGGTAAAAGCCGGGCCATGAGCCTCGCCGTCCGTCCCGCCGCCCCGCGCCCCCAGGTGATGGGGATCGTCAATGTCACGCCCGACAGCTTCTCGGACGGCGGCCGGTTCTTCGATCCGGCGGAAGGGATCGAGCACGCGCGCCGCCTGATCGCCCAGGGCGCCGACATCCTCGACATCGGCGGCGAGAGCACCCGGCCCGGCGCCGCGCCGGTCTCGGCCTTCGAGGAGATCCGGCGGGTCGTCCCGGTGATCGAGGCGGTGCGAGCCGCCAGCGCGGTCCCCCTCTCGATCGACACCATGAAGCCCGAGGTCGCCCGCGCGGCGGTCAAGGCGGGGGCGACGATCTGGAACGATGTCAGCGCCCTGCGCTTTTCGCCGGAAGCCCCCGAGGTCGCGGCCGAGCTGGGCTGCGAGGTCGTGCTGATGCACATGCTGGGCGAGCCAGGGACCATGCAGGACGCTCCCCGCTACGACGACGTCGTCGCCGAGGTTGAGGCCTTCCTGCTGGCCCGCGCCTTCACCGCCATGGCCGCCGGCGTCGCCAAGGAGAAGATCTGGCTGGATCCAGGGATCGGCTTTGGCAAGACCGTGGAGCACAACCTCGCCCTACTGGCGGCTCTGCCCAGGTTCGTCGCCCTGGGCTATCCGATCCTGCTCGGCGCCAGCCGCAAGCGCTTCATCGCCGGCATCGATCCGTCGGCGCGTGAAGCCGACGACCGCCTGGGCGGCTCGCTGGCCGCGCACCTGGCCGGCGCCGCCGCCGGGGTGGCGGCGGTCCGGGTCCATGACGTCCGCGAGACGGTCCAGGCGCTGGCGGTTCGGGCGGCGATCGCGGGGGCGAACGCGTAGCCTCCTGCATTCACTGAGCAAAATTCTATCGTCATCCCGGCCGCAGCGTAGCGGAGAGCCGGGACCCAGGGGCCGTCTCACCGCCGCTCGCCCCTGGGTCCCGGATAGCCTCTGCGAGGCTTCCGGGATGACGAGGAGCTTTCGGTCAATTCTCCGGCCTAGGCCCCGCTCACCCGCCAGTAGGTCGCGTAGCGCTGGTGGGCAATGCGGTGGTAGGGAACGAGGCGCACCTCGCCGCCGCCGGCCGCCGTCACGGCGAACTCCAGCGGCTTGCCCGTCGGCCGAATGCGCGCGGCGATCACGGCCGGATCGCCGGTGAGCGTCGGCGGCGTGAACGGGCCGTCGTTGTACTTCCCGTAGAGCCGCTCGTTGACGACGATGTCGGCGCCAGGGGCGAGGCCTTCGCTCCCCAACGCGCCGGCCAGCACCAGAGGCCCGTAGGTAAAGGCGGCGATCTCGCGGCTAGCGGGATCGGTCTCGAAGCCGGTGTGCATCGAAAGGCGCAGCTCGACCGTATCGCCATCCTTCCAAGTCCGCGCGACCTCAAGGAAGCCGGGCGTCTTCGAGCGCAGGGCGACCTTGCCGTTCACCAGCACCGTCGCCGTCCGGCTCCAGCCCGGATGACGCAGCTTCAGCGTCAGGGCGGTCGGACGCTTCAGGCTCCAGCGCAGGGTGGTGGTCGGATCGTCCGGGAAGGTCGTGGTCTGGGTCAGAACCGCGTCGCGCGCCTTCCAGGCGACCTTCGACGGGATGAACAGGTTCACGTACAGCGTCTTGGCGTCGTGGAAGTAGATCGAGTCCCGGTACTTGGCGTGGTTCTCCATGCCGGTGCCGGTGCAGCACCAGAACGAGTCCACGGGCGTGCAGTAGAGCTTCATGTAGCCCGGCCGCGCGCCCTGGAAGTAGGTGACCATGCCGCTGTCGGGGTCCTGCGACGCGAGGATACCGTTGTACAGCGTGCGCTCGTAATAGTCGGCGTACTCGGCGCGCGGGTCCTGGGCGAACAGGGCGCGGGTCAGCTTCAGCATGTTGTGCTGGCAGCAGGTCTCCGAGCCCTTGGCCGAGAAGACGTGCTTTTCGAAATCGGCCCTGGGGAAGAAGTGCTCGCCATCGCCCGAGCCGCCGGTGGCGAACGAGCGGGTGCGAGTCACGGTTTGCCAGAAGAACACGGCGGCGGCGCCATAAGGGCCTTGGCCCGTCACCTCATGCACGCGCTGGAAGCCGACCACCTTGGGGATCTGGGTGTTGGCGTGCAGGCCGTCCAGCGTGTCGCGTCCCTGCGCCAGCGGGGTCAGCAGGGCCTTGTGCGAGAAGCGCTCGGCGGCGGTGCGATAGCGCGCATCGCCGGTCAGGACGAACAGGTCGGCGAAGACCTCGTTCATGCCGCCGTGCTCGGTCGCCAGCATGGCCTCGAACTGAGCGTCGGACAGCGGCGCGGTCGCCTGAACCGTCCAGTCGGCCAGCCGCAGCAGCACCGTGCGGCTGGTCTGGCTGTCGGCCAATTGCCAGCCGTCGCGCAGGCCGGCGAACACCTTGTGCAGCGTGTACCAGGGCACGCCGGTGATCTTCTCGCCGCGGATATGAGCCTCGACCAGGGCGGGGCCCATGGGGAAGGCGCAGACCAGGCCTGAGTTCGAGGCGGCCTGGCAGGCGGCCAGCTCGTCGGCGATGTAGTCCACGCGCTGCTTGAAGCGCGCGTCGCCGGTCGAGCGATACATCAGCGCGCAGGCCGACTGGTAGTGGCCCAGGGTGTGCCCGTGGCAGTTGATGTCGGCCCAGGTCGCTTCGGACTCCCAGCCGCCATAGGGCGGAGCCTTGGGCGCGAGGCCCGCGTTGGTGCGGAAGGCGCTGAGCAGGCGATCGGGCTCGAGCGACAGCAGATAGCCCTCGGTCTGACGCTGGGCGTGCAGGAAGGGACTGTCCAGCAGCTCGACATCGCGCATGTCGAAGGCCGAGAGGGGGGCGCCGCCGTGGGGCCGAGGCTGGGTCGCCAGGGCCGGTGTCGCCGCCATCGCCGCCAAGCCGCCGGCGAGCACGTCGCGTCTGGGCCAACGCGGACCGACGGGGCGGCAATCACAATGGGCCATGCGCGAAACTCCCTGACGCGATGCGGCTGCGCGCCGCTTATTAGTAGGAGTAATAGGGGCGGGATGAGGCGGAGGAAAGGGGTGTCGCGGGGGTCTCCCCATCACCTCGATTCCCGCCTAAACGTTTGCCATGTCCCAAGCTCCCGCCCAGACGCCGCGAGGCCGCGTTCTCGTTATCGCCGGATCGGACTCCGGGGGCGGGGCGGGGATCCAGGCCGACATCAAGACGATCACCGCGCTCGGCGGCTATGCGGCCACCGCGATCACGGCGGTGACCGTGCAGAACACCCTGGGCGTCACCGGCGTGCACCCGATCCCGCTCGACATCATCGCCGCCCAGGCGCGGGCGGTGCTGGACGACATCGGCGCCGACGCGATCAAGACCGGCATGCTGGGCGACGCCGCCGTGGTCGAGACCGTCGCCGCCGCGATCGATCACGCGGGCGTTGTCCCGACGGTCGTCGATCCGGTCATGGTCGCCAAGGGCGGCGCGCCCTTGCTGGCCGAGGCCGCGATCGGCGCGGTGAAGGCGCTGATGATCCCGCGCGCCGCGCTGCTGACGCCGAACGCGCCCGAAGCCGCCGCCCTGACCGGCCTGACCGTCGAGACCACCGACGACCTGCGCCGGGCCGGCGAGGCCTTGCTGGCCCTGGGCGCCAAGGCCGTGCTGATGAAGGGGGGGCATGTGGCGGGAGAGCGCGTCGTCGACGTGCTGATGACGCCCGACGGCGAGACGACCTTCGAGGGCGAGCGCATCGAGACCCGCCACACCCACGGCACGGGCTGCACGCTGGCCTCGGCCTGCGCCGCCGGTCTGGCGCAAGGCCTGCCGCTGGAACAGGCGGTGGCGCGAGCCTGGAACTACGTCCACGAGGCCATGCTGCGCGCGCCGGGTTTCGGCGGCGGCCACGGCCCGCTGGACCACGGCTGGACGCTGCGCGCATGACCGATACGCTGAAAACCCGCCTCGCCGAGATCGTCCGCGCCACCCCGACCACCTGGGCGGTGCTGCAGACGGCGCGCGACCTCGACTTGTCCGACTGGATGATCTTTTCCGGCGCGGTCTACCAGCCGGTTTGGAACCACCTGACCGGGCGGCCGCTGGACTACGGCATCAAGGACTATGACCTGGCCTATCACGACGCCAGCGACGTCAGCTACGAGGCCGAGGACGTGGTCATCAAGCGCGTCGCCGCCGCCTTCGAGCCGCCGCTTCGCGATCTGGTGGAGGTCCGCAACCAGGCCCGTGTGCACCTGTGGTTCGCCGACAAGTTCGGCGCCGACGAGCCCTATCCGCCGCTGGAAAGCAGCGCCGCCGCCTTGAAACGCTTTGTCGCCACGGCCTTCTGCGTCGGCGTTCGGCTGGAGGCGGACGACACCCTCACGGTCCACGCGCCCTTTGGCCTGGAGGATCTGTTCGCCCTGCGCCTGCGGCCCAACCCGCTGCGGCTGAAAGGCGCCGGTGGCTGGGAACGCACGACCGGCTCGGCCAAGGCGCGCTGGCCGGAGATTTCGATCGAGCCCTGATTGTCACCGGGACAATAAAGGCTTTGCGCGGCGATCCGCGCCCGCATAACAGCGATGTCCATCGGATTTCCGGGAGGTCGCCCCCATGCGCCAGTGGACTATCGACGCCTTCGCCAGCGCCCCGTTCAAGGGCAATCCGGCCTGCGTGGTCGAGCCGTTCGACGCCTGGCCTCGCGACGCCTGGATGCAGGCCCTGGCGGCCGAGAACAACCAGGCCGAGACAGCCTTTCTGCTGAAGACCAACGATCCGGCGCGCTATGGCCTGCGCTGGTTCACGCCCACGCTTGAGGCGCCGCTGTGCGGTCACGCCACTCTGGCGGCGGCGCATATGCTGTTCGCGGAGCTAGGGGCCGACGTCCCGCTGCTGACCTTCGACACGCTGTCGGGACCGTTGACGGTGAAGCGAGTGGGCGAGGGGCTGGAGATGGACTTCCCGGCCGATCCGCCGCGCAAAACCTCCGTTCCGGACGGTCTCGCCGGGGCGCTGGGCGCGACGCCGGTCGAGGTCTGGGCGGGGGCCTATCTGATCGCGGTGCTGAAGGACGAGGCGACGGTGCGGGCGCTGAAGCCCGATCTCTCGGCCTTGAAGGCGATTGGCGGCGAGGCGACCGGCGGGCCGGGCCAGACCGTGGTGGTCGCGACGGCCGATCCGGGCCAGCCATACGCGGTGGTCAGCCGGTTCTTCGCGCCCGGTTTCGGCATCCCGGAGGACCCGACCACGGGCTCGGCCCACTGCATCCTCATGCCGCTGTTCGGCGACAAGCTTGAGGCTGAGGTTCTGAAGTTCCACCAGGCCTATCCCGGTCGGGGCGGGGACCTTGAATGCGAACGCCGCGGCGCGCGCGTCTTGCTGCGCGGCCGCGCGTTCACGGTGGTGGAGAGTCGGCTCCGGGTGGAGCCGACCTTCAACTAACAGGGCTTACCAGCGACCCGGGCCGCGGTGGTCGCCGTAGCCGTAGCCATAGTCGCGATCATGGCGCTCGTAGCGGACCTGGGCGCTGATGCGGTCGAAGCGGCGGTCGAGGTCGGCGCGCTCCCAGCCGCTCAGGCCGTTGCGACGATAGCGGTGCTCGAGGCGCTCGGTGTCGCGCAGCTCGGCGCGCAGTCGGTGGGCTTCCGAGCGGGTCAGCGAGCCGTTGCGCAGGCCAATGTCGATACGGCGCTCCAGCTGGTCCTGGCGTTGGTTGATCGGCTGGGCCGAGGCGACGGCGGGAAGGGTGGCGGCCGCCAGGGCCGAGACCGTAACGATCGGGATCAGGATCTTCTTCATCGGTTCGGTTCCTCTTGAACATCTCCGCCGACCGATCCCGGGGAGGGGGAGGGCGACGTTGAGGTCAGAGAAACACGCGACGGCTGAAGCGGTTCTGAGCCGCTTGTTGTCCCATGTTCAGGAAGATTTGGGGGGCAGGTTCGCGCCTAAGCCGCCTTGGCCATCCGCGCCGAAGCGATCGCGTCCTCGATGGCGCCGTAGAGCTTGCTGACCTCGACCGGCTTGGCGACGTGGCCTTCCATGCCGGCGGCCAGATAATCCTCGACCTGGTGGGCCAGGGCGTTGGCGGTGACGGCGACGATCGGCGTGCGGGTGCGGCCTTCCTGGGTCTCCAGCGCGCGGATGGCGCGGGCGGCCTCGACGCCGTCCATCACCGGCATGTGGATGTCCATCAGGATGATGTCGAACTTGGCGGCCTTCCAGGCCTCGACGCAGGCGGCGCCGTCAGGGACCATGGTCACCTCGGCGCCCAGCGGCGCCAGCACCGCCTCGATGACCTTCTGGTTGGTCGGATTGTCGTCGGCCGCCAGCACGCGCAGCGGCGGCTTGGCGGCGGCCCGGGCCCGAGGACGCGCGACCGCGTGGGCCTCGTCGTCGTCGATATAGTGGACTTCGGTCAAGGTCTCCTCGCGCGGCAGGGCGACGAGGACCGTGAAGGTCGAGCCGCGGCCTTCGCGGCTCTGGACCTTGATCGAGCCGCCCATCAGCGCCGCCAGTTCGCGGCAGATGGCCAGGCCCAAGCCCGAGCCCCCGAAGCGGCGGGTGGTTGAGCTGTCGGCCTGGACGAACTTGTCGAACAGGCGCGGCAGGATCTCCGGCGCGACGCCGATGCCGGTGTCGGCGACGTCGATCCGCAGGCCCGAACCGTCCTCGGCCGAGGCGAAGCGGACGGCGACCGCGCCTTCCAGCGTGAACTTCAGGGCGTTGGAGATCAGGTTGCCCAGGATCTGGCGCAGGCGATCGACGTCGCCGCGCCACAGGCCCTGCGCCTCGGGAGCCACGGCGACCTCGAAGGCCAGGCCTTTCTCGCGGGCCTGATGGGCGTAGCTCTCGCGGATCGACTGGGCCAACTGGGCGATGTCGAAAGGGCGATCCTGGATCTCGAGACGGCCGGCCTCGATCTTGGACAGGTCCAGCACATCGTTCAGCACGGCCAGCAGCAGGCCGCCCGATTCCCGGATCACGGCCAGGCGCTCGCGCTGGGCGGGGCTGAGTTCGTCCATGGCCATGACCTCGGCCATGGCCAGCACGCCGTTCAGCGGGGTGCGGATCTCGTGGCTCATATTGGCCAGGAAGTGCGATTTCAGGACGTTGGCGGTGTTGGCGTCGTCGCGAGCCTTGACCAGCTCGGCCATGGCCCCGCGCAGATCGTCGTCATTCGCGCGCAACCGCGCGACCAGATGGTTGAAGCTGTCGATCAGGCTCTGGAACACGTCGTCGTCGGCGGCCTGTTCGACCGGCATGAAGCGCCCGCCGACGGCGGTCTCGTGCATGGCTTCGGAAAGCCGCTCCATCGGGCGGGCCATACGCCGGGCCAGCCCGTTGGCCAGCAGGATCGCCAGCCCCGCCGAGCCGAAGAACAGGGCGCCCGTCAGGGCCAGGTCGCGGGCCAGGATCTGGCCGACCCCGGGGCGGCGCGCCACCAGGACGACGGCGCCGATCTTGCGGCCGCTGAGTTCGACGGGGCGGGTCAGGGTGTCGACGTCGGCCGGGGCGGGATCGCCGATCTGGGCGATCGTCCGACCGCCGGTGTCGACCATGCGGACGGCCGCGACGCCGGGCGCCTTGGCGACCGCGCTTAGCGCGCGATAGACGCCGGGCAGGTTGTTGTCGGCCAGGGGGCCGGCGGCGCCGGCGGCGGCCATCTGGGCGAGGACGGCGTGGTTGGCGCGCGACTCCTGCCGCGCCACGCTCCATTGCTGCAGCATGAAGCACAGACACGCCGCGATGAGCGCGAGCACCGTGGTGGCCAAGGCCACGCCGGCGATTCGCGCCTGGAGGGGCGCGTGGGTCGATTCGCGGCTCGCGCGCGGGGTGTTTCTGTCGCTCATAAGCCCCCAGGGACTCAATCGTAGCGGCACTTTGCCGCAAGGTTCCTAACGCTTCGCTTCCAAATCAGCGTTGGTCGTGGGTCACGCCAACGATTGCGTGCATTTACGCGTTGCTTAACCTTAACTTTCTATTTACCTTCTTCGTTAGCGTTTTGTTAATGGAGGCGGGTGTGGAAAAAGTATTTGTTGCTCAACGGGTTGCGACCAAGCTGTTCGCATCGGAGAACGCCGTGGACGCGGCGATGGTCGAAACGGCCGAGCTGATGGCCGATCTGCTGAAGGCGCGTAAGGATCTCGGAATTTCGGCCGTGGTCGGTGATCGCGCCGCCGCCAAGCTGGCCGAGGCCATGAGCGCGCTCAGCGAAGCGCGCTCGGCGATGGTCGAGGCCCACTCGGAACTGAATGAAACCAAGTTGCGCCTGGGCATCCGCACCAAGATGGCCGGCGTCGAGGACAAGGGCGTCAATATCGACGTCCAAGGGCGAGCGGGTCTCCGCGAAGCCGTCTAAGGTTGCAATAGTTTAATCCAAAAGGCCTCTAATCTCGATTAGAGGCCTTTTTCATTCCTATGTCCGCTTTCATGATTCTCCCCTTGGCGGTGATTTTCACCGTCTGCGCCTTGGCTCTGGCCAAGGGGGCGCCGTCGGAGCGCTTCGGGGCCATAATCGTGCTCGTCACCACCCTAGGCGTCGAACTGGTCCATCTGTTGGCGCCGAGGAACAACCAAAGCCTTATGCTGCTGGGGATCGACGGCCTGGTGGCGGCGGGCTTCCTGATCATCGCGCTGAGATACGCCAGCCTGTGGTTGAGCGGCGCGATGCTGTTCCAGGCGGTGCAATTTAGTCTGCACGCCTATTATCTGGTGACCCAGCAACCGCTGGACCGCAACTACAAGACCATCAACAACATCGACACCGCCGGCGTGCTGCTGTGCATCTTGATCGGTACGCTGGTCAGCTGGCGTCGGCGAAGCGCGGGAAAATAATTTCGTCGTAGCGCGATAAAAGCGCTCGCCGCGACAAATCTCTCCTTGCCTTTTGGCCGCGAACGCGGTTTCTCGCCGGCGGGCCACGCCCTCCCAACGGGGCGCAGTCCATCTGTAAGGATGGGAGACATCGCTATGACCACGACCCTCGCCAAGCCGGCGATCCGCCCGGCTCGTCCCGAGTTCTCTTCCGGCCCCTGCGCCAAGCGCCCTGGCTGGACCCCCAAAAATCTCCAGAACGCCGTCCTCGGCCGCTCGCACCGGTCGAAGCTGGGCAAGGCGCGCCTGAAGGCCGCCATCGACCAGACGCGCGAAGTGCTGGAGGTCCCCGCCGACTTCCTGATCGGCATCGTCGCCGGCTCGGACACCGGCGCCGTCGAAATGGCGATGTGGTCGATGCTGGGCGCCCGCCCCGTCCAACTGCTGGCCTTCGAGTCCTTCGGCAAGGACTGGGTCACGGACGTCACCAAGCAACTGAAGCTGCCCGACGTCGAGGTGCTGAGCGCCCCGTACGGCCAGCTGCCCGACACCGCCAAGGTCGATCCGGCCAAGGACCTGGTCTTCACCTGGAACGGCACGACCTCGGGCGTGCGCGTGCCCAACGCCGACTTCATCTCGGCCGACCGTGAAGGCATCACCATCTGCGACGCCACCTCGGCGGCCTTCGCCCAGGAGCTGGACTGGGCCAAGCTCGATGTCGTGACCTTCTCCTGGCAGAAGGCCCTGGGCGGCGAGGGCGCGCACGGGATCCTGATCCTGTCGCCGCGCGCCGTGGCCCGCCTGGAAAGCTACACGCCGGCCTGGCCGATGCCGAAGCTGTTCCGCATGACCAAGGGCGGCAAGATCGCCGCCGACATCTTCGAAGGCGCGACGATCAACACCCCGTCGATGCTGTGCGTGGAAGACGCGCTCGACGCCCTGAAGTGGGCTTCGTCGATCGGCGGCCTGCAGGCCATGCAGGCCCGCGCCGACCAGAACCTGAAGGTCCTGGCCGACTGGGTCGCCAAGACCCCGTGGGTCGACTTCCTGGCCGCCACCCCGGAGATCCGCTCCAACACCTCGGTGTGCCTGAAGGTCGTGGATCCCAAGATCACGTCCCTGCCGGAAGACGCTCAAGCCGACTTCGCCAAGAAGCTGGCCAGCCTGCTCGAGAAGGAGGGCGCGGCCCTCGACATCGGCGGCTATCGCGACGCCCCGGCCGGCCTGCGCATCTGGTGCGGCGCCACCGTGGAGGCTTCCGATCTGGAAGCTTTGACGCCCTGGCTCGACTGGGCCTTCGCCACCGTCTCGGCCGAACTGGCCGCCGCTTAACTCCCATGCTCCGAGTCTCCCCTCCCCCCAATCTCCTTAATGGAATGGGCGGGGAGGGGAGACTCGGAGCATGGGAGTTAAGCGGCGGCCAGTTCGGCCGAGAC
>NZ_LSJA01000299.1 GCF_001556515.1 Caulobacter sp. CCH9-E1
CCCCTCCGTCGGCTCCGCCGACACCTCCCCCGCGAGCGGGGGAGGAACTGATGCCCCGCCGCCCCGCCTATGCCGAGCTCCAGACCACCAGCAACTTCTCGTTCCTGCGCGGCGCCTCGCACGCGGAAGAGCTGGCCATCGCCGCCGAGGCGCTGGGGCTGACCGCCGTCGGGATCGCCGACCGCAACAGCCTGGCCGGCGTCGTGCGCGCCTGGACGGCGGCCAAGTCGCGCCAGGTCCGGGTGCTGACCGGCTGCCGGCTGGACTTCATGGACGGGACGCCCAGCCTGATCTGCTACCCGACCGACCGCGAGGCGTTCGCCCGCCTGACGCGCCTGCTGACCCTGGGCCAGCGCCGCGCCGAGAAAGGCCAGTGCCATCTGGCCTGGGCGGATTTCCTGGACCACGCCGACGGGCAGATTGGCCTGATCGTCCCGCCCCGGGCGCTGGACGAGACGTTCGAGCGGGACTTGGCTCGCATGGCCGGCGACCTGTCCGGACGATCCTGGCTGGCGGCCAGCCGCGCCTACGCCGCCCAGGACCTCAAGCGCCTCGCGCGCCTCGACGCCCTGGGCCAGGCGGCCGGCGCGCCGATCGTGGCGACCAACGACGTGCTCTATCACGGCCCCGAGCGACGGCCGCTGCAGGACATCATCACCTGCGTGCGCGAGCACTGCGCGATCCACGAGGCGGGCTTTCGGCTGGAGGCCAACGCCGAGCGGCACATCAAGACCCCCGCCGAGATGGCCCGCCTGTTCGAGCGCTGGCCGCGCGCGGTCGAGCGGACGGTCGAGATCGTCGAGCGGATCGGCTTCGACCTCGGCCAGATCAAGGAGCAGTACCCCGACGAGCCCGTGCCGCCGGGCAAGTCGGCGATGCAGCACCTGACCGACCTGACCTTCGCGGGCGCGGCCTGGCGCTATCCGAACGGCGTGCCGGACAAGGTGAAGGCCCAGCTGGAGGAAGAGCTGCGGCTGATCGCCAAGATGGACTACCCCAACTACTTCATCACCGTGCACGACATCGTGCGCGAGGCGCGGAAGATGGGCATCCTGTGCCAGGGGCGTGGCTCGGCGGCCAATTCCTCGGTCTGCTACTGCCTGGGCGTGACGGCGATCGACCCGACCGAGCATCGCCTCTTGTTCACCCGCTTCATCTCCGAAAACCGCGGCGAGCCGCCGGACATCGACGTCGACTTCGAGCACGAGCGGCGCGAGGAGGTGATGCAATATGTCTACGAGCGTTACGGCCGCGACTACGCCGCCATCTGCGGGACGGTGATCCACTACCGCCCGCGCAGCGCCATCCGAGACGTCGGCAAGGCCCTGGGCCTGACCGAGGATGTGACCAGCCTGCTGGCCGGCACCGTCTGGGGTAGCTGGGGCGATGGTCTGCCCGAAGAGCACCTGCGCGACGCGGGCCTCGATCCCGACGCCCCCGAGATCGCCCGGGCCGTGGCCCTGGCGACCGAGCTCTTGAAGTTCCCGCGCCACCTGTCCCAGCACGTCGGCGGCTTCGTCCTGACCAAGCGGCGGCTGGACGAAACCGTGCCGATCGGCAACGCGGCGATGAAGGACCGCACCTTCATCGAGTGGGACAAGGACGACATCGACAGCCTGTCCCTGATGAAGGTCGACGTTCTGGCCCTAGGGATGCTCAGCGCCATCCAGCGGGCGATGGGGATGCTGCGCGAGGACCACGGCCAGGCCTGGTTGAAGGATCTGGCCGACATCCCGAAAGAGGTCCCGGGCGTCTACGACATGCTGTGCAAGGCCGACAGCGTCGGGGTGTTCCAGGTCGAGAGCCGGGCCCAGATGTCGATGCTGCCGCGCCTGAAACCGCGCGAGTTCTACGACCTGGTGATCGAGGTGGCGATCGTGCGCCCCGGCCCGATCCAGGGTGACATGGTCCACCCTTACCTGAAGCGGAAGAACGGCATCGAGCCGGTGGAATGGCCCGCGCCTTCACCCGAGCACGGCCCGGCGGACGAGCTGAAGGGCATCCTGGGCAAGACCTTCGGCGTGCCGCTGTTCCAGGAGCAGGCCATGAGTCTCGCCATCGAGGCGGCCAAGTTCACGCCGGACGAGGCCGACGGCCTGCGCAAGGCCATGGCCACCTTCCGCAACCTGGGCACGCCCGCTGAGTACCGCGACAAGTTCGTCGAGGGCATGGTCCGGCGCGGGTACCAGCGTGACTTCGCCGAGCGCTGCTTCAAGCAGATCGAGGGCTTTGGCCACTACGGCTTTCCGGAGAGCCACGCGGCCAGCTTCGCCAAGCTCGTCTATGTCTCGGCGTGGATCAAATGGGCCTGGCCGGACGTGTTCTGCGCGGCCCTGATCAACTCCCAGCCGATGGGCTTCTATCAGCCGGCCCAGCTGGTCCGCGACGCGCGCGAGCACGGGGTCGAGGTCCTGCCGCCCGACATCCTGGCCAGCGACTGGGACTGCACGCTGGAGAAGGGCGCCGCGTACGAGGGCTTCCGGCCCCGGGCCGACAAGATCGCCGACTACGCCAACCGCCAGAACTGGAAAGCCGTCCGTCTGGGCTTTCGCCAGATCAAGGGGCTGAAGAAGGCCGACGTCGCCGTGCTGGTCCACGCCCGCGCGGAGGGCGCGCGCACGCCGGGCGAGTTCGCGCAGGGCGGTGTGCCGCAGAAGGCGCTGGAGCTGCTGGCCGAGGCCGACGCCTTCGCCGGCGTGGGCCTGACGCGGCGCGAAGCGCTGTGGGCGGTCAAGGGGCTGAAGGGCGAGCACAAGGCGCCGGTCCAGGCCCCGCTGCTGGCCGGCCTGCCGCTGTTCGAGGACCGCGTCGCCCTGCCGGCCATGGCCGCGCCCCAGGACGTAGCCGAGGACTATCGCACCACCAGCCTGTCCCTGAAGGCCCACCCGATCGGCTTCTACCGGCCGATGCTGCAACGGCGCGGGGTGATCACGGCCGAGCGGCTATCGACCCTGAAGGACGGCGCGCGGGTGTCGGTGGCGGGCCTCGTCCTGATCCGCCAGCGGCCGGGCACGGCCAAGGGCGTGGTGTTCGTGACCCTGGAGGACGAGACCGGCGTCGCCAACGCGGTGGTCTGGAAGGACCGCTTCGAGGCCGACCGCAACCTGGTGATGACCGCCTCGTTCCTGGTCGTCCACGGCCGGGTGCAGCGCGCCGACGGCGTCATCCACGTGGTCGCCGAAGGCTTCACCGACCTCTCGGCGCATCTCTCGGCGCTAAGGGACGAACCGGGCGCCCCGGCGCCGCGCGTGCGCCAGAAGGTGTCGGGGCGGCTGCTGCGGAGCCGGGATTTCCATTGAGGGGCTACCGCCCAGCCCCCGGCCGCCCCTGGGCGACGATGCGGCCGCCTTGCATGACCCAGCCGATAGACCGCGTAGCGCCAATGCCCTGGCGGGGATCGGCCGACAGCAGCACCAGATCGGCGCGGCGTCCGGCCTCGACGACGCCGATGTCGGCGCGGCCCAGGGCCTTGGCGGCGTCGGCGCCGGTCATGCGCAGGATTCGATCGGGCGAGAGGCCCGCCTCCGCCAGCAGCTCGAACTCCTGGTGCAGCCCCTCGCCGGGCGCGATCCATTCGTTGGTGAGGTCCGTGCCGCTGACCAGCCGCACGCCGCCGTCGCTCATGCGCTTGACCCAGGCCAGCAGCTTGGGGCGGGCGGCCTTCCAGCGCCGGAAGTCGTCCGGGCTCCAGTCGGCCGTGGCGTCGTCGCAGCGCGTCCAGTCGTCGCGAAGCTCCGGAAAGGCGTCGAGCGCGGGGTTGCGCCGATAGCGGCCCTCGTCGGGCGGCGAGAACTTGCCGTCATAGGCCATCAGGGTGACGTCGACCGACACCGGATTTTCGGCCAGCGCGGCGATCAGCGCCGTCTGCTCCGCCCCGTTGGGATCGAACGCCTCCAGCCAGTCGATCCGCGACCGAAAGCCCCGCCGCGTCTTGGTCGCCTCCAGATAGGCGGCGCGCCGGTCGGCCGGCAGGCTGTCCGCTGACCAGTCGACGCCGTGGGCCAGATGGTCGACGCCCAGGCGCGCGCCCTCGGCCCACGTCGTGCGCTGCAGGTGGCCGATGACCGGCAGGTGGTGGCGATGAGCTTCGTCGACCACCGAGGCGACCTGCTCGGGCTTCAGCCGCGAATAGACCTTGATGTAGTCGGGCCGATAGGGGAGCGCGTCGCGAACGATCTGGCGAAGCTGGGTGTCGGTGAGGCTCGGGTCGTTGATCAGCTCGGCCGAGGCCAGGGCGTGGGGGCCGCGAACCCGGCCGGCGTTGAGGTCGTCTCGCAGCGCCAGGCCCTCGACGGTGGGCGTGGCGGGGCTACGGACCGTGGTGATCCCGAAATCCAGCTGCGCCGACAGGGCCTTCTCCGACAGCGCGCGGTCGAAGCGCGGCGGCGCGTCGCCCTGGCCGCAGCGCGGAAACAGCAGGTGCGCGTGCATGTCGATGAAGCCGGGCAGCAGGAACTTGCCCCGGCCGTCGACGAGGACGGCGCCGCGAGGAGGGGGCGACGCGGCGGAGGTGACGCTGACGATGCGCTCACCACGCACGACGACCCGGGCGTCCTTAATCGCCGCGCCACCCCGGCCGTCCAAGACGGTCACGTGTTCGATGACGATGGGCTGATCCCGGCCTTGCGCCGCGCCCTGGGCGCAGGAGGCCAAGACCAGGGCGGTCAGCGACAGCCCGAAGCGGCGAAGGTTGATCATGAGCAACAGAAGACGGTCCCCGACGGCGCTGGAGAGAGCCACCCCAAGCCTTTGCCGGCAACTCATCAATTCTCGGCCGAGCCATGAATGGAATTCATGACGCGCCGTCCCACGCCGTAGCCCCTCACCCCAACCCTCTCCGCATGGGAGAGGGGGCCTCTCAGCGCTCCTTCTCCCCGGAGAAGGAGCCATCCTTACATCTCACGCCCAGCCCTGCACGCTGCGACCTCAAGAGGTGTGAGGCTCGCCCCGACCTGGGGAGGGGGGAGCGACCTTAGTAGGGGCGTTGTGGCCGGGCGCTGACTTCCGCCAGGAATTCCCGGATCGCGGCCAGGACGGGCTCGGGCTGGTTGGCCTGCATGTAGTGGTTGGAGTTCGGCACGGTGATGTTCCGCCCACGGCTGGATCGAGCCGCCAGCGCCGCGTGCCCGCGCTTCAACACGGCTTCGACCGACTGATTGAAGGCGTCGGACGCGCCCGGCGTCGGCGGGAAGGCGGTCCGCGTCAGGACGAGCAGCGGCAGGTCTCCCCAGTCCTTTTGCGGCCCCTTGTCCTCGTCGATGTGGCCATATTCCGAGGCGATCGTCTCCCACCGCTCGAGGCGCTGGTAGACGGGCAGCATCCGCGCGGCCTCGTCGCGCGTGTAGTACGGCAGGTTCGCCCTGAAACAGCCCTGCGGCGCCTCCAGCGTGATTTCGTGAGCGCGCGCCTTGGCCGCGCAATTGGACCATTTCGCATAGGCTTGGTCCCGCAAGCTGTCGAACAGCGCCTGGTCGGGGGCGGACAGGTTCAGATCGTCCTGGCCGTAGAACCCCGGATCGACCAGCACCATGCCCGCGACCTCGGCCGGGAACCGCTCGTAGTAGTAAGGCGCATAGCGCCCGCCGATCGAATGGCCGATCAGCACCACCGGCTTGCGTTCGCCGGCCTTGCGCAGCAGGGCGTGCAGGTCGTCGGTGACGTTTCGGGGCGTGCGAGGCTGGTCCGAGGCCGGGCTCTGGCCGTACCCCGCGCGGTCATAGAAGCAGGTCCGGTTGGTCTTGCTGAGCTCGGCCTGGATGTACTGCCAATCGAGGATCGTCCCGCCGAGGGCTTGCTCGAAGACCAGGGTCGGCGCGCCCTTGCCGATGCAGACCATGTTCAGCCGGCGGCCGTCACCGATGTCGATCAGGCGCCGGTCCAACATTTCCGGACTGCTTCCGGCCGTCATCTCGGGAGACGCTTCCTGCGCCAACGACAAGGACGGCGACAGGCATGCGAGCGCCAGGAGGCAAAGATGAAGATGGCGCACCACGAGCCTCCGGATCAACCTCTGGTGAAGCTTTGCGGAGGGTGCGGCAATTCGATGGCGTGTTTGATGCGTACCGATGGTGACCTTGGCGCTCCTTCTCCCCAGAGAAGTCTCGGTCATGCCCCAGGCGTGGACCACCTCGACGCCATAATTGTCGTGGATTATCGTTGTTCAGGAGAAGCTAGTGGGGCGCGCGTCGTTGTGCAACGCAGCGCGCCCTTAGGGCGAGCTTGAGAATGCCAAATGGCTCATGACGACGCCCCCTCCGTCACGATGCTTCGCATCGCGCCACCTCCCCGCTTGTGGGTGAGAGGAACGGCATCCTTCCTCGTGCAACGGAGAGGTGGATCGGCGCCAATGGCGATGAGACGGAGGGCGCGCTAACCTTAGCCCTACCCCATCGCCTCGGCCAGGGCCCGCGCCTCGTCCTCGAAGGCGCTGACGGTGTCGACCTTGCGCCAGGCGATCTCGCCGGGATCGCGGGCCAGCTGGTTTTCGAGCACCGCGACGTCGGCGTCCGAGGCGTCGTTGACGCGGGCGGCGACGCGGGCGCGCAGCACCTCGGGCGGGGCCTCCAGCCAGACGCCCTGGAAGGCGACGTCGCAGGTCTGGGCCAGGGCCTCGGCGCGGGCGCGCTCCTCGGGTTTCAGGAAGACGGCGTCCAGCACCACCGAGCGGCCGGCCTTGAGGCACAGTTCGGCGTCGTGGAACAGCTGGTCGTAGGTCTTGGCGCTCATCTCCGGCGTATAGGCCTCGCGCGGCAGGCGCTGCAGAGACGGCACGCCCCACAGCCGCTTGCGGATCTCGTCGGTGCGCAGGACCACCGCGCCGGGGGCGGCGCCCAGGCCCGGGGCGCAGACCCGCGAGAAGGTCGACTTGCCCGAACCCGACAGGCCGCCGGCGGCGATCAGGCTGACCGGACGCGGGGCCAGGTGCTCCAGCGCCGTCTGCAGATAGGCCCGCGCGGCCTCGTCGTCGCCGGTATAGGCCCAGACGTGGGTGCGGACCGCGGCGCGCACGCTCAGCATCAGGGGCAGGGCGGCCAGACCGGTCCACAGGCCGTCGCCGAACGACCGGGCGGCCTCGTCGAGATAGGCGTTCAGCACCCGGCCGGCGGCGTCCCGGCGGCGGCGGAAGTCCAGGTCCATCAGCAGGAAGGCCAGGTCGTACTGGATATCGATGTCCGACAGGGTGTCGTTGAACTCGATGCAGTCGAACAGGATCGGCTGGCCGTTCTCGATCAGGATGTTCCCAAGGTGCAGGTCGCCGTGGCAGTGGCGGGCGAAGCCGTCCTGGGCGCGGGCGTCCAGCAGCGGACCCAGGCGCTCCAGGGCGAGGTCGGTCTCCTGCGCCAGGCGCTCGACGGCCTGCTTGCCCAGGCGCGGCGCCAGGCCCCGCAGCAGGTTGGCGTTGGAGCGGGTCGTATAGCCTAGGGCCGAGACCCCGCCGCCTTGCGGGCGCGGGGCCGAGCCGGCGTGGAAGCGGGCCACGGTGCGGCCTAGCGAGTCCTCCAGCGCGTCGTCGATTGCCCAGGGCTGGGTCGCCAGCACGCCGTTCTGGTCGAAGCGGCGCATTTCCAAGAGGTACTCGACGATCTCGCCGTCGCCGTCCAGCTCGACCCCGCCGTCGGCGGCGCGGGTCAGGCGGCGGACCTCGCGATAGATGTCCGGCGCGGCGGCGCGGTTGAAGGTCAGTTCGCGCTCCAGCGCCCAGCGCCGCAGCTCCAGCGTGGAATAGTCGAGGAAGCCGAAATCGACCGGGCGCTTCACCTTGAAGGCCGAACCGCCGATCAGGAACACGCGGGCGCACGAGGTCTCGATCGTGCTTTCCGCGCGCTCGCCAAACCAGGCGGCCACTTCCTGTTCGCGCGCGGCTTCCGCGTCCTTGATCACGCTTTCGATCCCGTTTCTTCCGCCCACGAACCGGAGCGCGTTAGGTTTAAGTGTGAGCGGTTAAACCGCTCGAACGCGCTCCAAGTCGATGCGCGAGCGCTCCATAACCGAAACAGAACGCGAAGTCCTCTCGCGCGACCCTTGCTTACCCTTCATTTTCGCGGCTAGATTGCATCGCAAATCAAACAGCGAGTTTCCCTCATGCTCGTCGGCGCAGGTCTGAAGCGTTCGGGTCACAAGCGGGAGGAGATCCTCGCCTCCGCCAGGGCGCTGTTCCTGCGCGAAGGCTATGCCGACGCGGGCATGGAGGTGGTGGCCCGCGCGGCGGGGGTCTCGACGGCGACGCTCTACGCCTACTTCCCAGGCAAAGCGGACCTGTTCCGGGCCATCGTCATGGAGACGGTCAGCGGCGTGGCCGCGCCGGTCCGCGAAGCCGTTCGGGTCAAGGGCGACGCGCGCACCCGGCTGATCGCCCTGGCCTGCGCCTACGCCAACTTCTTCTCGCGTCCGGACGCGCGGGCCCTGTTCCGGGTGGTCACGTCCGAGCGCCGCCGCTTCGAGGACGTGGCCGAATACCTGTTGCAGAGCGCTCGGGACGAGTTGGGCGGGGCGGCGATCGCCGTGATCAACGACCTGGTCAGGACCGGCGAGCTGAAGGTCGAGAAGGCCTCCTGGGCGGCCAGCCAGCTGATGGGCATGCTGGACCACGTGACCCTGGTGCTGGGCCTCTCGGCCGGCGACGAGGTCCAGCCCCGCCGCCCGCTCCGCGCCATCGCCGAGGACGCGGTGGAAACCTTCCTGGCGCGGTACGGGGTGCGGGGGTGAGCTTCTAATCAGCCATATTTCCTGTGTCATCCCAGCCGTAGCGTAGCGAAGAGCCGGGACCCTGGGGCGGTTCGCACCGCGCTTTGTCACCCCCTGGGTCCCGGATAGCCTCTGCGAGGCTTCCGGGATGACACGTTAGAGAAGGCGTGGAGCTAGCGAGCTTCGCCCCCTACCGCCGTTCCACCTGGCTGACGTCGCGCACCGCGCCCTTGGCGGCGTTGGTGGTCATGGCGGCGTAGGCGCGCAGGGCCGGACTGACCTCGCGCTGGCGGTTCAGCGGCTTCCAGGCGTCGGCGCCGCGGGCCAGCTGGGCGGCGCGGCGGGCGGCCAGGACATCCTCGGCGACCTCGAGCGTGATCCCCCGGTTGGGGATGTCGATCAGGATCGAGTCGCCGGTCTCGACCAGGGCGATCAGCCCGCCTTCGCCGGCCTCGGGCGAGACGTGGCCGATCGACAGGCCCGAGGTGCCGCCCGAGAAGCGGCCGTCGGTGATCAGGGCGCAGGCCGCGCCCAGGCCCTTCGATTTCAGATAGGTGGTCGGGTACAGCATCTCCTGCATACCGGGCCCGCCCTTGGGGCCTTCGTAGCGGATGACCACGACCTCGCCAGCCGTGACCTGGCCGCCCAGGATGCCGCTGACCGCCGCTTCCTGGCTCTCATAGACGCGCGCGGTCCCACGGAAGGTCAGGATCGACTCGTTGACCCCGGCGGTCTTCACGATGCAGCCCTCGGGGGCCAGGTTGCCGAACAGCACCGCCAGGCCGCCGTCCTTGGAGAACGGGTGCTCGACCGAGCGGATGACGCCCTTTTCGCGGTCCAAATCGAGCTCTTCCCAGCGGGCGGCCTGGCTGAAGGCGATCTGGGTCGGCTTGCCGCCCGGCGCGGCGCGGAACAGCTCGTGGGCCGTGGCGCTGTTGGTGCGGCCGATGTCCCAGCGGGCCAGGGCCTCGCCCAGGGTCGCGGCGTGGACGGTCGGCTGGCTGGCGTCGATCAGCCCGCCGCGCTCCAGCTCGCCGAGGATGGCCATGACGCCGCCGGCGCGGTGGACGTCCTCCATGTGCACGTCGGCCTTGGCCGGGGCGACCTTGGACAGGCAGGGCACGCGGCGCGACAGCCGGTCGATGTCGGCCATGCTGAAGTCGACCCCGCCCTCGTGGGCGGCGGCCAAGAGGTGCAGCACCGTGTTGGTCGAGCCGCCCATGGCGATGTCCAGGCTCATGGCGTTCTCGAACGCGGCCCGGGTGGCGATCCCGCGCGGCAGGGCGGTGGCGTCCTCCTGCTCGTACCAGCGCTGGCAGAGGTCGACGACCAGGCGGCCGGCCTCCTTGAACAGGGCCTCGCGGTCGGCGTGGGTGGCCAGGACCGAGCCGTTGCCGGGCAGGGACAGACCGAGCGCCTCGGTCAGGCAGTTCATCGAGTTGGCGGTGAACATGCCCGAGCACGAGCCGCAGGTCGGGCAGGCCGCCTTCTCGATCGCCGAGACCTCTTCGTCGGAATAGCTGTCGTCGGCCGCCACGACCATGGCGTCGACCAGGTCCAGCGCGCGGATCTGACCCTTCACGGTCACCTTGCCGGCCTCCATCGGCCCGCCGGAAACGAAGACGACCGGGATGTTCAGGCGCATGGCGGCCATCAGCATGCCGGGGGTGATCTTGTCGCAGTTGGAGATGCAGACGATCGCGTCGGCGCAGTGGGCGTTGACCATGTACTCGACGCTGTCGGCGATCAGGTCGCGGCTGGGCAGGGAGTACAGCATCCCGCCGTGGCCCATGGCGATGCCGTCGTCGACGGCGATGGTGTTGAACTCCTTGGCCACGCCCCCGGCGGCCTCGATCTCGCGGGCGACCAGCTGGCCCAGGTCCTTCAGGTGCACGTGGCCGGGCACGAACTGGGTGAAGCTGTTGGCGATGGCGATGATCGGCTTGCCGAAGTCGCTGTCCTTCATGCCGGTGGCGCGCCAGAGGCCGCGGGCGCCGGCCATGTTGCGGCCGTGGGTCGAGGTGCGCGAGCGATAGGGAGGCATGATCAAATTCCAGTGTCGGTCGTGGGGTCTTTTACGGCAGTCGGGGTCGATCGAAAAATATATTAGTCGCGCCTGATTAGGTCGCTAAACCTATCGCCATGGACATTCGCCAGTTCCGCCACTTCGCCGCCGTGGCCGAGAGCCTGCACTTCGGGCGGGCGGCCGAGCGCCTGGGCATGACCCAGCCGCCGCTCAGCCAGTCGATCCTGGCGCTGGAGAAGGAGCTGGGCGCGCCGCTGTTCGCGCGGACCAAGCGGAGCGTCGAGCTGACGCCCTTGGGAGAGCAGTGGCTGCCGCATGTGCTGGAAGCCCTGGCCGCCGTCGACGCCTTGCCCGAGACGGCCCGGCGGCTGCGCGACGGGCAGACGGGGTACCTGACCCTGTCGTTCGTCAGCACCGCCGACTACAGCGTCCTGCCCGACCTCGTGCGGCGCTACGCCGAGGCCTATCCGGACGTCGAGATCCGCCTGGTCGAGGCCACCAGCGACGTGCAGATCCCGGCGGTGGTCGCCGGCGAGCGGCACGCGGGCATCATCATCCCGCCGGCCGAGCGGGCCCTGCCCGAAGCCCTGGCCTATCACCGCCTGGTCTCCGAGCCGCTGGTCGCCGCCGTTCCCGCTCTCTGGGTGGAGGACGGGCGGTTGCCGATCGTGGACGGCGTCCTGGCGCCCGAGGCCTTGCTGGACGCGCCGCTGGTGCTCTTTCCCCGCACCGTCGCCCCGGCCTTCCACGACCTGGTCACCGGCTATTTCAGCGCCCGCGGCCGCCCGGCGCGGATCGTCCAGGAGGCGATCCAGATGCAGACGATCATCAGCCTGGTTTCGGCGGGGCTGGGCCTGGCGCTGGTCCCGGCCTCGCTGAGGAACCTGGCGCGGGCGGGGGTGGCCTATGTCGAGCTCTCGGAGCCGCCGGTGCTGGAGACGGGGCTGGTGTGGCGGCGGG
>NZ_LSJA01000300.1 GCF_001556515.1 Caulobacter sp. CCH9-E1
GGGCGGGATCGCGGAGGCGCCCGTGGGGCGGGCCCGATCAAAGACGCGGCGCGCAGCGTCGTAGCGATCGACCGCGCCCAGGCGGCGGCGGGCCTTGTCCAGATGCCAGTCGACGGTGTGCTTGGAGAGGCCGAGCTCCCGGGCGATCTCCTTGGAGCTCATGTGCCGATCGACCAGGCGCAAGCACTCACGCTCACGCTCGGTGAGACGGTCGAGCGCCTCGACCTGGTCCGTCACAGAGGGATCGCCCTTGTCCATGCCAAGAACTTTAAGGGTCCGACGCCTTTAGGCCAAGCGTCGCCACATTAAACCTTAGCCATAGGGCGGGCGAGTCGTTTTCGAGGCGCTCACCCGTCGCGGCGAGCGGTCTCGGATTCCGTGCCCGGCGAAGCGGCTCGAATAAGCTCCAGCACGTCAACGATGATCTCGCGCATGGCCGCCTGAGCCTTGTCCGCGTCGCGGGCGATGATCGCTTCGGCCACGTCCTCGTGCGAGGGGATCGAGGCGGTGCGGCCCTTGATGCGGTTGGTGAAGCGGATCGAGATGCGCAGGGCCGTGTTCACCAGCTCGTGCAGCTCGCGATAGAATGGGTTCTTGGTCGCGTCGAGGATGGCGATGTGGAAGGCGATGTCGGCCGACAGCGGGTCGTCCTCGCCGTCGGCGGCGGCCTTCATCCGGCGCAGGCCCTTGCGGATCTCTTCCAGCCCGGCCTCGTCGGCGTTGCGCGCGGCCAGCGCCGCGGCGGCCGGTTCGATGCCCAGCCGCATCTCGGTGAAGTCGGCCAGCAGGCGCAGGGAGAACTTGCGTTCCAGCAGCCAGCGCAGCACATCCGGGTCGAGCATGTTCCACTCGGCCTCGGGCTCCACGACGGTGCCGTGGCGCGGGCGGGCGCTGAGCAGGCCCTTGGCGGTCAGCATCTTGACCGCCTCGCGGGTGACGGTGCGGCTGGCGCCGAACTGCTTGGACAGCTCGCCCTCGGTCGGGAAGCCCACCGCGGCGTATTCGCCGGTGACGATCGCTTGCCCCAGCTGCTCCACCAGGCCGTAGGTCAGGCTCAGGCCAGGCTGGGTGCGCATTGACGAATCTTCTTTCCTCTGGCGGCGGCTGTGAAATGGCCGCTGCTCCCTATGGTGTTCGGGTCCGCCGAACCGCGGAATCTATTGGGGCGAATACAGCCGCGCCGCCCGTTTTCGGCAAGAGCGTTCACGCGGAGGGCAAGGCCAAAATGCGAGAGGACTGTCGTAGCCTATCTCCTTGCGTGTTTGGCCTCGCGTCGCCGCCTCCGCGTCAGGCGCCCCAGGCCGCGACCAGGGCGGCGGCGCGCTCGCCGACCTCCTGGGCCGTGTAGCCTGGGCGGTAGAGCTCGCCGCCGACGCCGATGCCGGCGATGCCCGCCGCCCGCCACGGCTCGAGATTGGCCGCGCCCACCCCGCCGACGGCGTAGACGAGAATGTCCTTGGGCAGCACGTCCTTGACCGCCTTGATGTGGCTGGGGCCGAACGAGCTGGCCGGATAGAGCTTCAGCGCCTTGGCGCCGGCCTTCACGGCCACGAAGGCCTCCGACGGCGTCGCGAAGCCCGGCATGGCGGTCAGGCCCAGTTCGACGGCGCGCGTGATCACGGCGGCGTCGGTGTTGGGCGTGACGATCAGCTTGCCGCCGACGCCGGCGACCTGGTCCACGACCTCGGGCGCCAGCACCGTGCCGGCGCCGCACAGGGCCTGGTCGCCGAACGCGTCGCACAGCTTGCCGATGCTCTCCAGGGGATCGGGCGAGTTCATCGGCACCTCGATGCCCCTGATCCCGGCGGCGACCAGGGCGGCGGCGACGTCGACGATCTCGGTCGGCTTGACGCCGCGCAGGATGGCCACGATGGGGGGCGGGGCGGCGTGGGTCATAAGCTTCACTTCTCTTGGGATCTGGAGATCGCGGAAAGGCCCGCCAGGACGGCCGCGTCGCCATCGACGACGGACGCGCCGACCTCGATCTTGGCGAGGGCCTGGACATAGAGGTCGCTGAGCGCGCCGGCGCCGATCACGGTCACGGCGGTCATCGGTCCGAACCAGTCGCGCGCGGCGGCCACGTCGGCGGCGATCAGCAGGCCCGACAGATAGCCCATGGCGTCCGCCGGGCTCATGCCGTCCAGCAGCTGGCGGGCGCGGGTCTCGAACATCAGGTGGGTCAGGCGCGCGGCGCCATGCTCGGCGATGCGGGAAAGGCCGAGGGCGAAGCCTTCGGCCGAACCGTCGGCCTGGCTTCCGCCGCCGGCCGCCAGGGTCGAGTGCTTCTTGAGCAGGGCGAAGGTCTCGCCGACCGGGGCGGTGACGAAGCCGGTGACCTTGCCGTCCTCGACCACGGTCCACTTGTTGTGGGTGCCGGGCAGGACCAGCAGGTGGCGGCCGGTCTGCAGGGCCGGGTTCAGCGACAAGGCGCCGAAGACCTGGGTCTCCTCGCCGCGCATCACATCGGGGCCGCCCAGCGGGTTCACACAGGACAGGCCCGTGACGAGCGTCACCGGCAGGCCGTCGGCCTCGAGCCGGATCGTGCGCCGCGCGATCGCCGCCGGATCGGCCGGGCAGGGGGCGTAGGGCGCTAGGGTCCAGCCGATGCTGGAGCCGACCATGCCGCACAGGAGCGCCCCGGTCGGCTTAGCTTCGCGCCAGTCGCCGACCAGGTCGAGGAAGGTCTTTTCGGGGGTGTCGGTCAGGGCCGAGACGCCCGGCCCGTCGCGGCGATGGATGACGCTCTTGCCCTGGCGCAGCCATAGCCGCAGGCGCGAGGTGCCCCAGTCGCCGACGATCACGACATCCTGGTCCATCAGGCCTTGGCCTTCGCCGTCGCGCGTCGCCGTCCCGTGTGCCCGTCGCTCATGATCGTCCCTAACGCGGCGCTGATATCGCCCACTCCGCGGGTGGAATTATAGTACAATATGGAGCCGCGCAATCGCGCTGCATACGACCACTTGGGGGCTGGCCAAGCGGCCCTCGCCCGGCGAGTGTCTCCCGAACGATTGATAGCGCTATCAAGGCGCTCGGCGAGGGAGGATGCGGATGAGCGCCTGGCGTGCGGCGGCGGTTTGCCTGGGGGCTCTGATGGCCTCGACCTCGGCCCTGGCCCTGGACTTCGAGCGGACCGCCGACGGGGTGATCGTCACGCCCGCGTCCGGGCCGGCCAAGAGGGTCCGGCTGCAGGTGATGAGCGACCGCATCATCCGCGTCACCGCCTCGCCGACCGACGAGATCAAGGCGCCGCCGAGCCTGATGGTGATCGCCGCGCCGAAGGCCTCGGGCTTCACGGTGTCGGAGGCTGGCGGCAAGGTTGTGTTGAAGGCCGGCAAGGCCACCGCCGAAGTGGCGCTCAAGGACGGCGCGGTGTCGTTCAAGGACGCGGCCGGCAAGACCGTCCTGGCCGAGCAGGGGCGCTCGGCGTTCAAGCCGCTGAGCATCGACGGCGAGGGCTTCTACGCGATCAGCCAGCGGTTCAATCCGGGTACGGATGAAGGCTTCTATGGCCTGGGCCAGCACCAGAACGGCCAGATGAACTACAACGGCCAGGACGTCGAGCTGGCCCAGTACAATCGCGCCATCGCCATCCCGTTCGTGCTGTCGACCCGCAACTACGGCGTCCTCTGGGACAATAACGGCATCACCCGTTTCGGCGACCCGACGCCCTACGCCCTGGCCTCGCGCGACCTGAAGCTGTTCGACGCCAGCGGCAAGGCTGGTGGGTTCACCGCCAAGTACTTCGTCAATGGTCAGCTGAAGCTGACTCGCGTCGAGGGGGACGTGAACTACCAGCACTTGAAGGACCTGCCGAACTGGCCGGTCGAGTTGACCGGCGCCGACAAGAAGCCTCTGAAGGGCGCCAGCGTGGTCTGGGAAGGTTCTGTCGAGCCGAAGACCAGCGGCGTCCAGAAGTTCAAGCTGTACTCGTCCAGCTACGCCAAGCTCTGGGTCGACGGCCAGCTGAAGATCGATCGCTGGCGGCAGAATTGGAACCCGTGGTTCCACAACTTCACCGTCCCGATGAAGGCCGGAACGCGCCACAAGGTGCGGATCGAATGGACGCCGGACGACGGCTACATCGCCCTGCTGCACAACGACCCGCTGCCCGCCGCCCAGCAGAAGTCGCTGACCCTGACCTCGGACGTCGCCCACGCGGTCGACTACTACTTCGTCTCGGGGGACAATCTCGACCAGGTTGTCAGCGGCTATCGTCAGCTGACCGGCAAGGCGGAGGCCCTGCCGCGCTGGGCCTATGGCTTCTGGCAGAGCCGCCAGCGCTACGAGACGCAAGGAGAGATCGTCGGGGTGCTCAAGGCGTACCGCGACCGCAAGCTGCCGATCGACAATGTCGTGATGGACTGGCGCTACTGGAAGGACGACCAGTGGGGCAGCCATAGGTTCGACGAGACCCGCTTCCCCGATCCCCAGAAGATGCTGGACGACATCCACGGGATGAACGGCCGCTTCATGATCTCGATCTGGCCCAAGTTCTATCCGTGGACCGAGCACTTCAAGGAGCTCGACGCCAAGGGCCACATGTACAAGCGCAACATCGAGCAGGGCGCGGTCGATTGGGTGGGGCCGGGCTATCTGAACTCGTTCTACGACCCCTATTCCAAGGAAGCGCGCGACATCTACTGGCGCCAGGTCAAGGACAGCCTGAAGCGCTACGGCGTCGACGCCTGGTGGATGGACAGCGACGAGCCGGACATGCACTCCAACCTCGACATCCCCGAGCGCACCCTGCGCATGGGCCCAACGGCGATGGGGCCGGGCGCGGAGTTCTTCAATTCCTATCCGCTGATCCACACCCAGGGCGTCTTCGAGGGTGAGCATGCGCTCGATCCGAACAAGCGCAGCTTCATCCTGTCGCGCTCAGGGTTCGGCGGCATCCAGCGTCACGGCGTGGCGTTGTGGAGCGGCGATGTCGTCGCCCGCTGGGACGATTTCCGTGATCAGATTTCGGCGGGGGTGAACCTCTCGATGTCCGGCGTGCCCAACTGGACCACCGACATCGGCGGCTTCTCGGTCGAGGATCGCTACACCAATCAGGACCCAAAGCACCTGGACGAGTGGCGCGAGCTGAACCTGCGGTGGTTCCAGTTCGGGGCCTTCTCGCCGCTGTTCCGCAGTCACGGCGAGTTCCCGTACCGCGAGATCTACAACCTCGCGCCGGAAGGCTCCGAGATCTACCAGAGCCTGGCCTGGTACGACGCGTTGCGCTACCGGCTGATGCCCTACACCCAGACCCTGGCGGGCGAGACCTATCACCGCGACGCCAGCATCATGCGCGGCCTGGTCATGGACTTCCCCGATGACCTGAAGGCGCGGAACGTTGATGACGAATACCTCTACGGCTCGGCCTTCCTGGTCGCGCCGGTGACGGCGTTCAAGGCCCGCTCGCGCGAGGTCTATCTGCCGGCTGGCGCGGCCTGGTACGACTTCGAGACCGGCCAGCGTCACGCGGGCGGCCAGACGATCAAGGCTCAGGCGCCGCTCGCGCGCATGCCGTTGTTCGTCAAGGCCGGCGCGATCGTGCCGACCACCGAGGTCCAGCAGTATGTCGGGGAGAAGCCCGACGCGCCGATCACCTTCGTCGTCTATACGGGCCAGGACGGCCGTTTCGAGCTCTATGAGGACGACGGCCTGTCGATGGCCTACCAGCGCGGGGCCTATAGCCGCATCCCGGTCAGCTATGACGAGGCCAGCGGCCGCCTGACCATCGGCGCTCGCTCGGGCCGTTACGACGGCATGGTCGAGCGGCGGACGTTCAAGGTGCGCTTCGTCGGCCCGGGCGTGAAATCCGGGGCGTTCGATACGGCCGACGCGACGATCGACTACGCCGGAGCGCTCGTGACGGCGATGCGCCCCAAATAGGTCGCCCCGGTTTCGAGGGAGCCTGCGCGCCTCTCCTTCGTTGGAAGAAGGGCAAGGAGGCTCTCTCAATGCGTCGTCACCGTCGTTTCCTGTCCGGCGCCTGGAAGGCGTTGGCGTTTTTCGTGACCGTCCGCGCGGCGGCGCGGCCCTGCCGCTCGCGTCGCGTTCCGCCCGAGGCTCTGGAAGCCCCGTCGGGGCGGCTGAGTGCGCAGTCCTGAATTGAAAGTGATGCATATTGACCGTCAGCCTGTGTCAAATTGAGACAAACTGGTTATCAATTTAGATATAGATGAGGTGAATTTCATATTCACCATTAACAATATAGCTCGATAACTTAATTCTTTATCTTGTTTCTTTAAACGAAGTCGAAAGTACGTTGTCGGATACTGTTCACGGGTAAAACGCCCGCCGGTCGTCAAAGGGACACCGGAACACCTCGAATAGGAGTTGTTTCGTTATGGCGCTGAACAGCATCAATACGAACTCCGGGGCCATGATCGCCCTGCAAAATCTGAACGCCACCAACGCCGAGCTTGGCACCGTCCAACAGCGCATCAACACCGGTAAGAAGGTGGGCAGCGCCAAGGACAACGGCGCCGTCTGGGCCATGTCCAAGACGCAGTCGGCCAACGCCCAATCGCTGAACTCGGTGAAGGACTCGCTGCAACGCGGTCAGTCCACGATCGACGTGGCCTTGGCCGCCGGCGACACCATCACCGACCTGCTCGGCAAGATGAAGGAAAAGGCCCTGGCCGCTTCCGACACCTCGCTGAACACCGCGTCTTTCAACGCGCTGAAGTCGGACTTTGACTCGCTCTACAAGCAGATCACCAAGGCCGCTACGAACTCCAAGTTCAACGGCGCCAGCCTGGCCACCGGCTCCGTCGCGTCCATGGTCTTCCTCGCCAACTCGGATGGTTCGGGCCTGACGGTCACCGCCCAAACCCTGACCGTTGGCGGTCTGGGTCTGAGCGCCACGCCGACCTTCGCCTCCGCCTCCGCGGCGAAGACGATGATCGCCACCATCGACAAGGCCATCGGCACCGCCACCAACAAGCTGGCCGCCCTCGGCACCGCCTCGATCGGTCTCGACACCCACCTGACCTTCATCGGCAAGCTGCAAGACAGCCTGGACGCCGGCGTGGGCAACC
>NZ_LSJA01000301.1 GCF_001556515.1 Caulobacter sp. CCH9-E1
CAGCTCGGCGATCCACGATAGGCGGCTTTATCGATCACCGCCCTGTCGCTCCGCTCTCGGCCTTGTCCCGCCTCGCCCCGCCACCCGCGCGCGCTCCTAAAGAGTAAGCCACGCGACCTGCCGAAACGGACGGGGACCAAAAACGGCCCCGCTCAGCCTATCCCCGCCGCCGTATTGGGCCGGATCCAAACGCCCTCCCCCGCGACGGGGACAGCTCTGAGTATGGCGGCAGTTTCAACGCGGATCACAGAGCGGCGCGTAAAAGTGACAAGCCGTTGAAATCGCTGGATTCGATTTCGTCTACGCGGATCATGGAGCGCCGCGAACGCTCGTACTCGCCCCCTCCGCGCCTACGGCGCTCCTCCCCCGGAGGGGGAAGAAGGCTCGCGTTCCCTTCCGCCCCTTCCGGGGGGGCGGACGACCTGCGAAGCAGGTCAGGTGGGGGCCTGCGGCGGCGGCCGGCTTAGAACACCACCGCCAGCGCCGCGACGCCCGCCAGGCCGGCGACGAAAGTCACCAGGAGCGGCCCGGCCGCCTTCGCGCCCGCCGAGCCGCGCGCGATCGTGAAGGCCAGGCCCGCCTTGACCAGGGTGTTGGCCAGGATCGGGGCGGCCAGGATCAGGCCGGCGAGCTTGGGGGTCAGGCTTCCCGCGGGCAGGCGGCTCATGGCGATGATGGCCGCGTCGACATCGACCATGCCTGAAATCCCCAGAACGGTCGCGAGGCCCGCGCCGCCAAAAGCCTGCATAGCCCAGCGGCCAGCTAGCGTGATCACCATCACCAGGCCCGCCAGCAGCAAGGCGGGCCCCAAGTCGAAGGGGTTGCGAACCGATGGCGCGGGGCCATCGCTCGTAGACGCTGACTTCATTCGTCGCGCCCAGCCGACATAGGCCGCGCCCACCAGACCCGCTGGAACCGCCACCAGCGCGAAGGCCGACAAGGCGAACGGCGCGAGCACGGCGACAAGGACCAGCACCCGCACGATCATGACTGTCGAGGCCAGGGCGATCCCGGCGACCGGCGCCGTGGTCTCGCCGTCCGACTTGCGAATGCGCGCGGCCATGGCGGCGGTGACGGCGGTCGAGGAGACCACCGCCCCGACCGCAGCGGTCGCCAAGACGCCCTTCTCGGCGCCCAGCCTGCGGCTGGCCGCATAGCCGATCAGCGACAGGCCCGAGACCAGCACGACCACCGTCCAGATTCCGCGCGGGTTCCAGGCGTCCATGGGCCCGAACGCGCGGTTGGGCAGCAGTGGCAGAATGGCCAGCGAGATCAGGGCGAAACGGACGATGGCCTGCAGTTCAAGCTCGCTCAGGCCCTCCACCCATTCATGCAGCCGCTTGCGCTGGGCCAGGATCAGGGTGGTCAGCGCCGCCAGCACGCAGGCCAGGGTCCACTGGCCAGCGGCGGCCAGCGCGCCGAGGCCCAGGGTGATGATGCCGACGACGGTGGTGGTGGCGCTCAGCTCATCCTTGGCGGCGGCGCCCGCATAGCCGATCAGCAGGGCCGCCGCGGCCGCGATCAGGATCGCCGCGCCGATCAGCGGCGACACGTGCGCGGTCGCCTCCCCCGCCACGCCCCCGGCCAGGCCGAGCAGCGCGAAGGTGCGGATGCCCGCCACCCGCGCGCCATCCGGCTCCATCCGGTGGGACCAGCCGCGCTCGACGCCGATCAGCAGCCCCAGCGCAAAAGCCAAGCCCACGCCGGCGAAAGGCGACAGGGCCTGGATCCATTCTGACAAGGGCCAAACCTCCGCTGCTTAAAGCGGGATGTTATCGTGCTTTTTCCAGGGGTTGGAGAGTTCCTTGCCCTTAAGGC
>NZ_LSJA01000302.1 GCF_001556515.1 Caulobacter sp. CCH9-E1
AAGATGCTCCCCCGCGATGCGGGGGAGCTGTCGCGGAGCGACTGAGGGGGCGAGCTGGACATCGGCCGTGCCGGCCCCCTCCGGCCCCCTGGGCCACCTCCTCCGCATCGCGGGGGAGGAACTAGCCGATTAAAGCCACAGCCCTTCCCCCTCGACGCCATCCCCCCAGAACCCTGGCTTCGGCGGCGTGATCCGGCCGCGCTCGACCCGCAGCCCGCCGGGGTGATCCACGGCCAGCCACCACGGGCCATCCAGATCCGCGAAGTCGCTGGCCCCGCCCAGATGCAGGGCCGGCGCGACGCCCAGGGACGAGGCGACCATGCAGCCGGTCATCACCTGGAAGCCCAGGGCCCGGGCGGCTTTCAGCATCGCCACCGCCTCGGTCAGGCCGCCGGTCTTGTCGAGCTTGAGATTGACCGCCTGGTAGCGGCCACGCAGGGCCGCGAGGTCTCCGCCGACATGGACGCTCTCGTCGGCGCAGACCGTGAACGGCGGGTCCCAGCCCTCCAGCGCCTGGTCCTCGCCGGCCGGCAGCGGCTGCTCGACCAGGGCGATCGGCAGGTCGGCCAGCAGGGGCTTGAGATCGCGCAGGATCTCGAAGCTCCAGCCCTCGTTCGGATCGACGATGAAGCGAGCGCTCGGCGCGGCGGCGGCCACGGCGCGCAGGCGGGCGGCGGGGTCCTCGGCCGACAGCTTGATCTTGATCAGCGGCGCGTCGGCGACGGCGCGGGCGGCGGCCTCCATGGCCTCGGGCGTATCGAGGCTGACGGTGACGGCGGTGACGAGGTCTCGTGGGATGGGAAGGCCCGTGGCCGTCGCGACGCTGACGCCGGTGCGCTTGGCGCGCAGGTCCCAGAGCGCGAGGTCGAGGGCGTTGCGGGCGGCGCCGGGCGGCAGGGCTGCGCAGGCGGCTTCTGGATCAGTGGCGGACAGCGCCGGCGCCAGCTGGGCCAGCACGCTGTCGACCGTCTCGCCGTAGCGGGCGTAGGGCACGCTCTCGCCGCGCCCGACATGGCCGTCAGCGGCCGCGATCACCTCGACCACCTCGGCGGCGGTCTTGACCCCGCGCGAGATGCGGAAGGGGGCCTTCAGCGGATGCGAGACCGGGCGGGCGGAAACGACGATCGACATGCCCGAGGCATGGCGCCGTTCGGATCAGATCACCAGCCCCAGCGACGAGGAATGGGCGAGTCGGCGCGGCGCTCGGCCATCACCTTCAGCGCCAGGGGACGATCGACGACGAACAGCGCCGCCCAGACCAGCAGCACGCCGGCGTAGTGGACCGCGCCCAGCAGGCCGCCGGGACGGCCGGGACGAACAAAGCGGCGCGGCGCGGGGAACGGCGAGGTGATGGCGAAGTCGGTCATGTCGTCGGCGTCCTTCATCTGATGAAAAGGACCTTGGCCTTCGCCTGCGCCAGAAACGGACGTATAGAACTCCCCGCGCCAGCACCGCGTTTTGACCGGGCAAGTTTTCAGAGGATCGTCATGGCCAAGACCGTCAGCATCAACATCCCCCATCAGCTGGGCGCGGCCGAGGCCAAACGCCGCCTGGAAGAGGGCCTGGCGCAGATGGCCGGCCAGATCCCCGGCGGCGATCCCAGCCGTTTCACCCAGAGCTGGGCCGGCGACACCCTGAACTTCTCGGCCGCCGCCATGGGCCAGACGATCACCGGAATCGTCCAGGTGCTGGACGACCACGCCCGCCTCGACGTCAGCCTGCCGGGCCTGCTGGGCATGGCCGCCGGCAAGATCAAGGACGAGCTGAACCGACGCGGGCAGCTGCTGCTGAAGTAATTCCTTCTCCCCTTGCGGGAGAAGGTGTCGGCCGAAGGTCGACGGATGAGGGGTTGTACAGGCCGGCGGAACCCCTCACCCGGCCCTTCGGGCCACCCTCTCCCGCACGGGGAGAGGGATCACACCACCGCCACCTCCACCGCCTCCAACCGCTCCGGATCGCCGGCGACGAAGATCTCGACGATCCGGCCGTTATCGACGCGGAAGTCCAGCACCCGCGTCATCCGTCCCAGCGGCGCCACGACCGCGCCGATCGCGCCGTCGACCAGGGCGGTGCGGGCCGTCTGGGCCAGGCCGTTGTAGAAGTTGGCCACCTTCTCGGCGCCGCGCAGCTCGCGGACCTGGCCGCCGCCGCCCAGGACGTCCGAGCGGACCACGACGTCCGGCGCCAGCACCGCCATCAGCCCCGCCAGGTCGCCGGTGCGCGAGGCCAGCAGGAAGGCGTCGACCACGCTCTTCTGCGCGGTCTGGGCGGCGTCCAGCGCCTGGCCGCCCCGCACCCGCCGACGGGCGCGGCTGGCCAGCTGGCGCGCGGCCTCGGGCGTGCGCTCCACGATCGGAGCGATCTGGTCGAACGGCAGGTCGAACAGGTCGTGCAGCACGAAGGCGATCCGCTCGGCCGGCGTCAGGGCCTGCAGCACGACCAGCAGGGCCAGGCCCACGGAGTCGGCCAGGATCGTCTCGCGTTCGACCGCGTCCTCGGCGGCGACCGAGGGTTCGGGCGCGCCCTCGCCGATCGCGTCCTCGCGCCGCGCCTTGCGGCCGCGCAGCATGTCCAGGCACACGCGGGAGGTCACCGTCGTCAGCCAGGCCGACAGGTTGTCGACGCCGGCCCCGCCCGTGCGCGACAGGCGCAGCCAGGCCTCCTGCACCGCGTCCTCGGCCTCGGGCAGCGAGCCCAGCATGCGGTAGGCGACGCCGCGCAGGCGAGCGCGGTCGGCCTCGAAACGCTGGGCGAGATAATTTTCTGGCGGCATCGGTCACATCGCTCCGTCGGGCTTCGTCACCTCTTCGACGAAACGAAATCGCCGGATGTGACCGGCGGCGTCAGCAAACCGCAAGGAGCTCCCGATGCAAGCCAGGATGAAACAGCCCGCCCAACTGCTGCCCGACGCCTTCAAGGCGATGATGGCCCTGTCGAAGTCCGCCCATGTCGAGGGCGTGCCGGAAACCCTGCACGAACTGCTGCACCTGCGCGTCAGCCAGATCAACGGCTGCGGCGTCTGCCTGGAGATGCACGCCCGCGGCGCCCTGAAGTCCGGCCAAAGCCCCGAGCGCGTCGCCACCGTCGCCGGCTGGCGCGATACGCCCTATTTCACCGACGCGGAGCGCGCCGCCCTCGCGCTGGCCGAGGCCGTGACGCGCGTCGCCGACAAGGCCGATCCGGTCTCGGACGAGGTCTGGGACGAGGCCGCGCGGCACTATGACGAAAAGGCGCTGGCGGGCCTTTTGATCAGCATCTCGGCGATCAATGTCTGGAACCGGCTGAACGCGGCGACGCGGCAGGTGGCGGGAACGCTGGGGGTGTAATCGGCTTCCTTCTCCCCTTGCGGGAGAAGGTGTCGGCTGAAAGCCGACGGATGAGGGGTCGAAAGGTCTTTCCGGATAGCGGAGTGCGACCCCTCACCCGGCCCTTCGGGCCACCCTCTCCCGCAAGGGGAGAAGGAAATCGCCCTTACAGCCGCCGCTCGTCGAAATCGTGCCGGCCCAGGCTCTCGAACCGGCCTTCCTCGGCCTTGTTGATGTACTGAGAGGCCACCAGCCAGGACTTCACCGGGCGCAGGGTGGCGAGACACCCCAGGATCAGGGCCGGGAAGGTCGTGACCAGGTGGACCCAGATCGGCGGCTGCCAGACGACCTCGGCCCAGGCGAAGAAGGCCGTGACGATGATGCCGACGCCGCTCATCACGAAGAACGCCGGGCCATCGGCCGGATCGGCGAAGCTGTAGTCCAGGCCGCACTGGTCGCACTTGGGCGCCAGCTTCAGAAAGCCCTGAAACAGCTTGCCCTGGCCGCAGCGCGGGCAGCAGCACTTGAGGCCGGCCTCGATCGGGGTCGGAGAGTCGTAGAACACGTCGTCGGCCATCGAATGACCCCTTCCTACAATCGCAGGCTTGATCCATACATTTCGGATATAATGTATGGATATATGCCGATGAACGCAACTCAGGGCTCGCCGAATCCGGCCGCCGCCTGGCTGCGCCGGGTGGAGGCGCTGGATGGACCGGCCTATCGCCGCATCGCTCAGGCCCTTGAAAATGCGGTGGCCGAAGGCGAGTTGCAGTCCGGCGACCAGATCCCGGCCCAACGCGACGTCGCCCGGCGGCTCGGCATCGACTTCACCACCGTCACCCGCGCCTACGCCCTGGCGCGCGAACGCGGGCTGATCGAGGGCGCCACGGGCCGCGGCACCTTCATCCGCTCGCGCACCGAGGAAGGCGAGGCCGGCCTCCTCGACCTGTCGATGAACCTGCCGCCGCCGCCCGCCGGCCTGAACTTGGCGGCGCTGCTGCGCGAGACGACCGGCGCGATCCTGGCCCGCACCGATCCGGCGACGCTGATGGCCTATCACGCGGGCGCGGGATCGCTGGCGCAGAGAACGGCCGGCGCGGCCTGGCTGGCGCCCAGCCTGGGCGCGGTCGATCCGGCCCGCGTCGTCGTCGCCAGCGGCGCCCAGACCGCGCTGTCGGCCCTGCTGGACCACCTGACCCGGCCCGGCGACGCGATCCTGGCCGAGGCCTTCGCCTATCCGGGCCTTTTGGCGACCGCGGCGCGGCGGGGGCTGACGGTGATCGGCTGTCCGTTGGATGAGCAGGGACTGGAGCCCGCAGCCCTGGCGCGGCTGCTCGCGGAACATCGCCCGCGCCTGATCTGCTGCACCCCGACCTTCCAGAACCCGACGGCGGCGACCATGAGCCTGGCGCGGCGCGAGGCGGTCGCGGCGGTCGCCCGCGCGGCTGGCGCGACGATCCTCGAGGACGACGCCTACGGCCTGCTGCCCGCCAGCCCCCCGCCGGCGCTCGCCAGCCTATGGCCCGAAGGCGTGTTCCATGTCGCCACCACCGCCAAGACCCTCTCGCCGGGCCTGCGCGTGGCCTATGTCGTCGCGCCGCCGGGACGGGCCGAGGGGTTCACGAGCGCCCTGCACGCCATCGCCCAGATGCCGCCGCCGCTGATGGCGGCCGTGGCGACCAGTTGGATCCGCGAGGGCGTGGCGGGCCGCGTGCTGGCCGGGGTGCGCGAAGAGGCGATGGCCCGGCGGGCGCTGGCGGCCGAGCTGCTGCCCGGCGCCGTGGGCGGGACCGAGAGCCTGCACGTCTGGCTGCCCGGCGCCCGCGCCGATTGGGCGGCCAAGACACACGGCCTGGCGCTGGTGGGCGCGGAGACGTTCAGGGCGCCGGGCGTGGCGGGCGAGGGCCTGCGGATCTCGCTGGGCGCGGCCGGCAAGCGCCCGACCCTGGCGCGGGGCCTGCGGGCGCTGGCCAACCTCTACGGCTGACTTCAGTACTCGACGTCGTCCTCGGCCTCGCCGCCTTCCTCGCCGCCCATGGCGTTCTCGAGGCTGTCGATGATGTCGTCCATCTGGTCGGGGGTGATCGAGACGTAGAGCGACTCTCCGCCGATGGCCGAGACCAGCAGGCGATAGCCGTCCTCGGTCTCCTGCAGGCTGAACGATTGGAGCGGCAGGAGCTTGGCCATGGGGGAGGATCCTTCCCGGAAAGAGGAGGCGCTGATCTAGAGGCGCTGGGGTTCGAGTTCAACGCGGTTGCTTGGAAATCCTCTCCCTAGCGGGGGGCGGTGTCGGCGCGAAGCGGCGACGGAGGGGGAGGAGGCAAGCTTTCCAGCACTTCCCCCTCCGGCCTTCGGCCACCTCCCCCGCTGGGGGAGGATTGAGTCCTTGCCTATTATACGATCGTACAGCAACACTTCCCCATCACTCGGGGGAGAACGACCATGGCCGCGACCGAGACCCGCGACGCCGTCATCATCGGCGGGGGGCACAACGGCCTCGTCTGCGCCTTCTACCTGGCCAAGGCGGGGCTGAAGGTCACGGTCTGCGAGGCGCGAGGCGTCGTGGGCGGCGCGGCGGTGACCGAGGAATTCCACCCCGGCTTCCGCAACTCGGTCGCCAGCTACACGGTCAGCCTGCTGAACCCGCGGGTGATCGCCGACATGGGCCTGCGCGACTACGGCCTGACGTTCCTGGAGCGGCCGATCTCGAACTTCCTGCCGATCAGCGACGACAAGTATCTGAAGCTGGGCGGGGGCCTGGAGCGCACCCAGGAGGAGTTCCGCAAGTACAGCCGTCGCGACGCCGAGGTGCTGCCAGCCTATTACGCCATGCTGGACGAGATCGGCGACGTGCTGCGCGCCTTCGCCCAGGAGACGCCGCCGAACCTGGGCGACGGCCTGCCCGGCTTCCTGCGCGCCCTGCGCCAGGGCGGGCGGCTGGCCCTGCTGCCCCGAGAGCGCAAGCGCGACCTGCTGGACCTCTTCACCAAGAGCGCGCGCGACGTGCTGGACGGCTGGTTCGAGAGCGATCCGGTCAAGGCCGCCTTCGGCTTCGACGCCGTGGTCGGCAACTTCGCCAGCCCCGACACGCCGGGCTCGGCCTACGTCCTGCTGCACCACACCTTCGGCGAGGTGAACGGCAAGAAGGGAGCCTGGGGTCACGCGGTCGGCGGCATGGGGTCGATCACCCAGGCCATGGCCAAGGCGTGCCAGGCGGCGGGCGTCGAGATCCTGCTCGACGCGCCGGTCGAGGCCGTCCACGTGGACGGCAAGAAGGCCGTGGGCGTGCAGCTGGACGACGGCCGCAGCGTCATGGCCCCGATCGTCAGCGCCAACGTCAATCCGGCCCTGCTCTACAAGAAGCTGGTCCCGCCCTCGGCCCTGGCGCCCGACTTCCGCAAGGCGGTGGACGGCTACAAGAACGGCTCGGGCACGTTCCGGATGAACGTCGCCCTGTCCGAACTGCCCAGCTTTACGTGCCTGCCGGGCAAGGACGCGGCCGAGCATCACCAGTCGGGGATCGTGATCGCGCCGAGCCTCGACTACATGGACGCGGCCTATCGCGACGCCAAGGCGGGCGGGATCAGCCAGGCGCCGATCGTCGAGATGCTGATCCCCTCGGCCATCGACCCCACCCTGGCGCCGCCCGGCCAGCATGTCGCGAGCCTGTTCTGCCAGCAGTTCGCGCCCACCCTTCCCGATGGCCGCGGCTGGGACGACGAGCGGGAGGCGGCCGCGGACCTGATCATCGATACGGTCGAGAAATGGGCGCCGGGCTTCAAGGCCTCGGTCGTCGGCCGGATGATCCTGTCGCCGCTGGATCTGGAGCGAAAGTTCGGCCTGATCGGCGGCGACATCATGCACGGCCACATGTCGCTGGATCAGCTGTGGGCCACCCGCCCGTTCCTGGGCCACGCCAGCCATCGCGCCCCGATCGCCGGGCTCTACATGTGCGGCGCGGGCACGCACCCCGGCGGCGGGGTGTCGGGCAATCCCGGGCGGAACGCCGCGCGCGAGATCCTGCGCGACAAGGACTTCGCCCTGGCGGTCAAGCTGTCGGTGGAGGGGCGGTGATGTTTCAACATCCGACCTTCCCGGCGAATGCCGGGACCCAGATACACCCCCAGCCTTTGCCGCCCTTGCTGCGTCACGACCTTACGATCTGGGCCCCGGCATTCGCCGGGGAGGTCGGGGAGAAGATGGCGCGATGACCCAGATCCCCAATGACGACCCCCTCGCCGACTGGGGTCTTCCCGGCTGGACCTACCACTCCGAGCGGTTCTTCCGCGAAGAGCAGGAGAAGATCTTCCGGCCCTCGTGGCAGATCGTCTGCCATCTGAACGACATTCCGAAGGCCGGGGACTTCCACACCTTCGACTTCATCGGCGAAAGCCTGGTCGTCGTGCGCGGCAAGGACGGCGGCGCGCGGGCCTTCGCCAATGTCTGCCGCCACCGGGGCGCGCGGCTGCTGGACGGCCCCGTGGGCCACTGCGGCCGGATCGTCTGCCCCTATCACGCCTGGACCTACGACCTGGAGGGTCGGCTGATCGGCGTGCCGATGCGCGAGGACTATCCGGCCTTGGACATGGCCAGGGAGGGGCTGGCGCGGATCGAGGTCGAGGTCTGGCGCGGCTTCGTGTTCGTCAGGCTCGGCGGCGACGGTCCGTCGGTGGCGACCATGATGGCGCCCTACGAGCACGAGGTCGCCCCCTACCGCTTCGAGGATCTTCAGCCGTTCGGCCGCGTGACGCTGCGGCCGCGCGCGGTGAACTGGAAGAACATCAGCGACAACTATTCCGACGGCCTGCACATCCCCGTCGCCCATCCGGGCCTGACCCGGCTGTTCGGCAAGGGCTATGGGGTCGAGGCCCATACCTTCGTCGACAAGATGTGGGGCCAGCTGATCGACGAGCCGTCGCGCAATCCGTCCGAGCGGCTGTATCAGGACATCCTGCCCGACGTCCCGCACCTGCCCGCCGACCGCAAGCGGCTTTGGACCTACTTCAAGCTCTGGCCCAACTTCGCCTTCGACATCTATCCGGACCAGGTGGACTTCATGCAGTTCATCCCGATCTCGGCCACGGAGACGATGATCCGCGAGATCGCCTACGCCCTGCCCGACGACCGGCGCGAGATGAAGGCGGCGCGCTATCTGAACTGGCGCATCAACCGCCAGGTCAACGCCGAGGACACCGAGCTGGTGGCCCGGGTGCAGCAGGGCATGGCCTCGCGGACCTTCACGGCGGGGCCGCTGGCGACCAGCGAGGTGTCTCTGCGGAGCTTTGGGCGGAAACTGCGGGCACTGGTTCCGGAAAGCCGCCTGCCGACGCCGCCGGAGGGGTGGTGAGGTCCTTCTTCCAGCAAAATTCCAATGTCATCCCGGCCGCAGCGAAGCGGAGAGCCGGGACCCAGGGGTCGCCGCAGTGCGTCCGCCCCTGGGTCCCGGATAGCGCTTCGCGCTTCCGGGATGACACGGGTTGCTTGATTGGAAATCTGAAGTGACGTCTCGCGGCGCCTTCACCCGCGCAGACCCCGAAATCCGCCGCCAGGCGCTGGTCGCCGCCGCCGAGGCGGTGCTGGCGCGGGAGGGCGTGGGCGGGACCAGCGTGCGGACCATCTGCGCCAAGGCCGGCGTCTCACCGGGCCTGCTGCGGCACTATTTCGAAGGCGTCGACGATCTGATCGCCTGCGCCTACGAAGCGGTCAGCCAACGGATCGACGCGGCGCTGGAGGCGGCCCTAACCAGCGCCCCGCCGACGCCGCGCGCGCGGCTGCTGGCCTATCTGACCGCCAGCTTCGCCCCGCCAGTGCTGGATCCGAACCTGCTGGCCGCCTGGATCGGCTTCTGGAGCCTGGTCAAGACCAAGCCGCGCATGGCGGCCATCCATGCGGCGTCCTACGCCGACTTCCGCGCGAGGCTGGAGCGCCTGCTGGCCGACGCCGGCGCGCGCGAGACGCGCCAGGCGGCGATCGCCCTGACGGCGACCGTGGACGGACTATGGCTGGAGCTGTGTCTCGATCCGGCGACCTTCGGACCGGACGAGGCGGCGCGGATCATCGCCCGCGCCCTGGAAGCCTGGCTTCCAGAAGAAGCTTAGAGCCTGTCTGGTTTAGATGGAGCCGTCTAAACCAGATAAACAGGCTTTAATTCATACACTTAGAGCGCGCTTGGGCGGCTTAACCGCCTACACTTAAGCCTAACGCGCTCTCGAGTTTCCGATCTTCCCAGCGAAAGCCGGGAATGGAAGTCGCCGGGGCTCGCTGTCGTTGCAGCGCCAATCCCACCACCCCTGCGCTTCGGTTTCGGCTTTCGCCGGGAAGACCGGGCGCCCCCTTCTCGTTGAACGTACCGTCCGCACTCGGTCTTTTTCGAGGCGACGATCCGTTCGATCCCTTCAAGAGCCTGTCCGCCGAAACTATTACGCGACTTGAGAGCGGACACACTCCAAACGCTTACTCGCGAGCGTTCTGCACGCCTTGCACGACGTCATGCAAGCGCTAAGCGCTTTCAGGCGGCCGCTTGATTGGCGGCGCGGTTGCGTCCCCAGGCGGGAACGCGGACCTCCGGCTCGAACACATGGACCTGCGCCTTGCGCCCCTGCTCGCGCATGTGGTGCGCCAGGAGTTGGGCCAGAGCCTCGGCTTCGTGCTGGGAGGAATAGCAGCCGATCATCTCGGCCGAGTCGTTCCAAGTTACGTGCCAGACGCCGGAAACCGGGCGGACGTAGTAGTGATTCTCGGTCATGGAAGACCTCCTGGAGACGACTTAACGTGGCACTAACCACGTTCACATGACAGTTGTTTCGCGATCGCACAATCAAATTGCGCTGCGATGCACAATGCATGATCCGAGCCAACGCCGGATGTGCTGTTTTTCACCCAACGGGCGAGATCGCTATTTTCCGCCTGTCGCCGCAAGGGGCGGGCGATCCGGGGACGGACGTCGTGCGACGCCCGCCCCCGCCGCGTCTCGGCTAGAAGCCCGCCGAGAGGGTGATCTGCGCCGTGCGGTGCGGGCCGGGGCGGTAGTTGGCCGCGCCGGTCACGACGGTCGAGATCGTGCCCAGATAGTCCTTGTCGAAGATGTTATCGACATTGATCCGGGCCTTGATGTCCTTGAGCGGGCCGTAGTTGAAGCCCTCGCCAAGGTCCACGTACATGTTGAACAGCGTGTAGCCCTTGGTCTTCTCGTTGTTCATGAAGTTGCTGTAGCGATCGCTGATGTGGCGCGCCGACAGATTGATCACGGCCCACTCGACCGGCTCGAACGTCACGCCCGCCTGGACGGCGATCTCGGGGAAGTCCGGGACGCTCTTGCCCTTGAGGGCGTAGTCCGTGACCCCCGTGGCGCCCCGGGTCGAGAATCCGTCCTCGAACACCGACTTGTTATACGAAGCGTTGGTGTTGAAATAGATCTTGCCGCCCAGCGCCTCGGGCTTCCACTGGCCGCTGAACTCCAGACCGTAGGCGTGCACGCCGCCGACGTTCTGATAGTAGGTTTCCAGCGTGGTGGTGCCTGGCAGATATTCACTGAATGACTGCAGGCGGTTCTGGAAGCTGGTGTAGTAGGTCACCACCGACGCGTTGAAGGTCGGATAGTTGGCGCGATAGCCCAGCTCGATGTTCTTCGAGGTCTCGGCCTTGGGCGCGGGCACGTTCACGGTCGCCGGCGTGTAGTAGACGGCGTCGGCGCCGCGCGGCAGCGACATATTCTCCGAGTACGACGTGAACACCTGGCCGCGACCGATCGTGTAGACCGCCCCGACTTGCGGCAGGAAGAGATCCTCCCAGGTGGTCCTGAGGTTGGCGGTCTGGCTGAAGCGGAAGTCCTCGCGGTTGCGCTTGCCCAGCATCTGGTAGTCGACGCTCAGCATGCGGAAGCCCGCGTCGACCTTCAGCTTGCCGTCCGCCAGCACGATGGTGTCCTTCAGGAAGCCTTCCCAGGTGTCGCGCTTGGAGGTGTAGTCGCGCGTCCGATAGACAGGCTGGCTGAAGTCCGGCGCGCCCTCGGGCGAACCGCCCGCGACGTTGAAGGTGTTCGACAGCTGGTGGTAGTCGTCGTCCTCGTACCAGACGCCGCCCTCGATCTTGTGGTCGCCCAGGTTCCAGGTCACCTTGCCGGTCGCGCCCTTGCGGATGCCGTCGATCTGCGAGATCCCGAACTGCAGGCCTAGCGGCGCGTTTAGGCCCGGAACCACGGCCTTTTGCTGGTTGTAGTAGCCCAGCGCCGCGTCATAGCCGACGCCGCTGGAGCCCCAGCCGTCCTTCTTCTCGTAATAGACCGTGCCGGTGAAGCGCAGGTTCTCGGCCAGATCCTTGTGCAGGGTCACGCCATAAAGGTGGTCGCTCCGGGCGTTGAGGCCGAACTTGTAGTACTGGGCGTAGTTCGCGTTCGAGTACTTCAGTCCGCTCGCCGTCGGCGCCAAGTTGGCGATGTATCCGACATAGCCGAAGTCCCGGCCCTTGCGGCCATAGATGTCGCCGGCCGTCCCCTTGTACTGGGCGATCGTGAACGACGGCGAGTCATAGTCGAAATAGTCGTTGTGAACCGTCTGGAAGCTCAGGTCGCCGGACTCGAACTCCCAGCGGATCTTGCCCTCATAGTGCTCGCGGTCGATCGTGCCCGGACCGCGCCACTGGTCGCTGTTGATGACCGAGCCGCTGGCATAGGCCGAGAAGCCTTTGTGCTCGCCGGTTTCCAGGCGCAGGAAGGTGCGGGTCAGGTTGTCCTCGCCGAAGGTCTGGCTGATCTTGCCGCCAGCGGTCTTCTCCGGCTTCTGGGTGAAGTAGTCGACGATCGGACCCAGCGAGGCGTAGCTGGGCAGCGAGACGTCGCCGGCGCCCGACGAGGCGGTCACGCGCAGCAGGTTCTCGTTGTCGACATAGCGGTAGATAGGGCTGCCGCCGAACTGGTCGCTGCGGCCCATCGGAATATCGTCGAGCAGGAAGCCGACCTGCTGGAAGTTGAAGGCGCGGACGGTGACCGAGTTGCCGAACTCGTACATGCCCAGGGCGTCGTTGGCCTGGACGTTGAAGCCCGGCAGGGACTCCAGCATCTTCAGGCCGGTGATGCCGGCCGGCGCCGAAAGCAGCGCTTCGCGGGTGATCGACACCGTCGCGGTGGCCTGGTCGGTGCCGACGGCGATCGCCGCTTCCGAGACCCGCTTGCCGGTGACGACCACGGAGTCGACTTCGTTCTTGGTCTCTGGGCTTTTGGCCTCCTGGGCCTGGGCGACGCCCGCCAGACCAAGCACAGATGCCAAAATAATGGGCGTGATCAGGTTGTTCCTGCCACTATTTCTATCAGACGATATACTGGAACTCATAATCTATCCCCAAGGTATGTTTGTACGCCTCGGGTATCATCCTCCGAAAACTTGGAGCGATGAGAATGCCTTATAGGCCTGCATAAAGCTCTGCTTTGATTATGACCAATTTTTAACCGTTAACGGCGTTCACTTGAGCGCCCGAGGGCAGCGGCCTTGCGCCCAGGCGCGCGAGACCATCCGTCGGCCTGGTGGGCTGCCTAATGCTGGTCCTTCACCACAACCCCGCCCTTCATGACCTTGGGCGCGGTCAACAGAACGGAGATGTCCGACAGCGGATCGCCGGCCACCGCGATCAGGTCGGCGTAGCAGCCGGGGGCGTCGCAGCCGACCTGGCCGGTCTTGGACATCAGGTCCGCCGCCACCGTGGTCGCCGACTGGATCGCCTGCATCGGCGTCATGCCGTACTTGACCATGTAGGGCAGCTGCCGGGCGTTCCAGCCGTGCGGATAAACGCCGGCGTCGGTGCCATAGGCGATCTTGACCCCCGCCTTCACCGCCTTGCGGAAGCCCTCGCGCTGAGCGTCCGTCGTCTCGCGGTTTTTGCGAATCATGCCGTCGGGCCAGTGGTGCTCGCGGCCATAGGTGTCGATGAAGTCGCCATTGTAGATGTCGGCCACCAGGAAGACGCCCTTGGCCTTCATCAGGGCGATGCCCTCGTCGTCGATCAGCGAGCCGTGCTCGATCGAGCGGACCCCGGCGCGGACGGCGGTCTTGATCCCCTCGGCGCCGTGGGCGTGGGCGGTGACATAGGCCCCGCGCTTGGCGGCCTCCTCGACGGCGGCGCGGATTTCGTCCTCGGACAGCTCCAGCTGGCCCGGTTCGGTGCCCTCGGTCAGCACCGCGCCGGTGGCGATCAGCTTGATGAAGTCCGCGCCATGGACCAGCAGATCGCGGACCTTGCGATGGACGTCGGCGACGTCCTCGACCACGCCGCGGCGCATCTCGGCCGGAATGCCGACGTCGGGCGCCACGCCGGTGATCTCCCCGCCGCCGCCGGGCGCGGTGACATAGGCGCCCGCCACCGACATGCGAGGCCCCGGGACCGAACCGGCGGCGATCGCGTCGCGCAGGGCGACGTCGCCGAACGCCCGCCAACTGCCCACGTCGCGCACGCTGGTGAAACCCGCCATCAGGGTCGCCCGGGCGTGGACCGCGCCGACATAGGCCTGCTGGGCGGCGCTGCGCAGCAGGGGCTGGGCGATGTTCTCGCTCTGCTCGTCGTCGACCAGATGGGTGTGCATGTCGATCAGGCCGGGCAGGACCGTCATCTCGCTCCAGTCGACAAGCGGACCATCGGTCGGATCGCTCGTCCAGGCGGTGACGGCGGTGATCTTGCCATCCTCGATGCGGATCAGGCGATCGCTCGCCACCCCGCCGGACTGCGGGTCGATCAGCCGGCCGACGCGGACATACGAGACCTCCGCAGCGCTCGCGGCGGTCGCCAGGCACGCCGCCAGCGCGGCCAGGAAGAGACGAGCGGTCATCACGAGGCCTCCGAACCGCGCCGACGCGCCCGCCGCATCAGCAGATAGATGGGCGCGCCGGCGACCATCAGAGCCAGGCCCCAGAAGGTCACCGACCAGCCCGCGCCGTAGAAGGTCCAGACCGAGTAGACCGCCGCCAGGATCGCCACCACGGTCAGGGCCGGCGACAGCGGCATCCGCCCCTCGCGCCCCAGCTTCAACACCGCCAGGGCGGAGGAGAGGTAGGCGAACAGGCACGAGGCCGTGGCCAGCAGGGCCATGAAGGTGAAGGCGTCGGCCATCGACTTGGCGTAGTTCATCAGCACCAGGACGGTCACCAGGGCGCTGGAGACCAGATGCGCCCGCACCGGCGTTCCGTTGGCCGAGGTCTTGCCGATCCAGGCGGGAAAAACGCCCTCGCGCGCCATGGCCGCCGGCATCTCGCCCTGCAGCAGCACCCAGCCGTTCAAGGCCCCCAGGGCGCTGATCGCGGCGAAGGCGGCCAGGACCAGCCGCAGGTCGCCGCCGCCGTGATAGGCCACGAAGTCGACCAGCGGGGCGTTGGAGCCCTTCAGCACCGAGACCGGCGTCAGCAGCAGAACCCCGGCCGAGACGATCAGATAGACGAAGCCGGCGACCGCCGTGCCCAGCAGGGTGGCGCGCGGGATGTTGCGCTCGGGCCGATCGACCTGCTCGGCGGGAATGGTCGCCGACTCCACGCCCAGCAGGGCCCACAGGGTCAGGGCGGCCGCCGCGGTGACGCCGCCGCCGGACAGGGCCGAGGGCTCGAACGGCGCGATCGCGGCCGGGCCCTTGCGCAACAGGATCAGCCCGGCCAGCGCGGCCACGGCCGCCAGGGGCATGAGCTTGAGGATCGTGGTCAGCAGCTGGGTCCAGCCGGCCGCCCGGGCGCCGACGCAGTTGATGGCGGTCACGCCCCACAGCACCGCGACCGTGACCAGGGCGGCCAGGCCAGGCGTCTTCGCCAGGGCCGGGAAGAACACGCTGGCGTAGCTGACGCTGGCGATGGCGATCGCCGCGTTCGCCACCCAGACCGAGATCCAGTACGACCAGGCGACCATGAAGCCGGCCGGACGGCCGAAGGCCTCCTCCGTATAGACGAAGGGTCCGCCGGGCCGGGGAAAGGCGTGGGCCAGCCGCGCGAACACGAGGGCCAGGCACAGGGCCCCGCCGATGGTGATCAGCCAGGCGAGAACCGCGTTCCAGCCATACGGCGCCAGCGAGGCCGGCAGCATGAACACGCCCGAGCCGATCATGTTGCCCACGACCAGGGCCACGCACATCCAGAGGCCGAGGGGTTTGGCGGTCGGCTTGGTCATTCCAGAAATCCGACCTCCCCGGCGAATGCCGGGGCCCGGATCGAACCCGACAGGGGGTCAGGTTTGAGCGCGAAAAAGCGGCGCATCAACTTCAAACGCTCCGGATGAAACTGGCCCCGGCATTCGCCGGGGAGATCGGAAGAAGGGGCGTGGTGAAGGCGAACGAAAAAGGAGCGGCCTTCCGGACCGCCCCTTCGTCTTTCCCGCCTTACCTAGAACTGCTTGCCCAGCTTGATCCCCAAGGTCCGGGGCTGGTTGGGCACGATGTAGGTCATCGGATAGCAGAGGCTCTCGGCGCATTCGGCGTAGCGGTTCAGGCTGGCGCGCTTGTCGAAGATGTTCTTCAGATAGAGCGACAGCGACAGACCGTCCTTATCGATGCCCGTCGAGAGATCGACCGTGGAATAGCGCGGCTGCTTGCCGATCAGCCCGCGCTCCAGCGTCCGCAGATCGGTCCAGTTGCTGGTCTGGCCGACGTACGAGCCCTGGGCGAAGGCGTCCCAGTCGCCCAGATTGAAGTCGTAGCGGACGGTGACATTGCTCTTGAACTTGGGCGTCACCGGCAGGACCTGGCCATCCGGCGCCTGGGGCGAGGCGCACTGGGTGATCGGGTTGCCCGCGCTGTCGGTGAAGCCGCAGTAGTTGGCGCTGAGCTTGGCGTCGGTATAGGCGGCCGAGGCGTTGATCGTCAGGCCCTGGACCGGAACCCAGGTGACGTCGCTTTCCACGCCCTTGATGCGGGCCTGGTTGGCGTTCTTGATCTCGGTGAGGCCGTTGGCGCCCAGGATCGAGAACTGGAAGTTGGTCCAGTCCTCCAGATAGACCGCGCCGTTCCAGCGGAAGCTGTTGTTGAACCAGGTGGTCTTCCAGCCGGCCTCGTAGTTCTTCAGATAGTCGGCCTGGTACGGCGGCAGGGTGCTGCGCCGGTTGATGCCGCCCGGCCGGTAGCCCTTGGAGTAGGTGGCGTAGACCAGCTTGTCGCCGTCGATCTTGTAGGTCAGCGTCACCTTGGGAACGTTGCCGCTCTCCGAGACGCCCTTATCGAGGTTCGTACAGGGCGAGCCGGCGACCACCGGCCCCTTGAAGCAGGCCCGCTCGCCGGTCGAGCCATAGCCCTTGCCGTAGCCGTAGAAGCCGACCAGCGTGTTGTGCGCCTTGAAGAAGCGGATGCCGGCGGTCAGCATCAGCTTGTCGGTGATGTCGTACTCGACCTGACCGAACACGGCCTTGTCGCGATCGACGCGGTTCTGCTTGGTCAGCCAGATGGTGCTCGTATAGCCCGGCACCGAGATGTCGCTGCCCAGGCCGTCGATCCGGTAGTTCTGGAAGATGTTGTGCTTCTGCTTCTGGTAGAAGCCGCCGGCCACGATCCGCAGCTTCTTGTCCTGCGGCGAGGCGATCCGGATTTCGTGGCTTTCCTTGCGGTAGCGGTCCTTGCCCTGGATGTACTGCGAGGGATTGACCAGGTTGCCGGCGTTGTCGGTCCAGGCGAAGCCCGAGCCCAGCTGATCGTAGAAGTACGAGTAGTCGGTATAGTCCGAATTGACGACGTCGTTTCGCTTCAGATACGAGCCCGAATAGGTGACGTCGAGATTGGCGACCTGCCCCTCGATGGTCATGGCCGCCTGGACCCACTTGTCCTTGCTGCTTTCCGGATAGAAGTGGGTGACCTTCAGATCGCCGACCTTGGGGTCATAGGCGAACAGGCCGCCCACCTTCTGCACCTGGCCCATGACCTGGGGCGTGACCACCCAGTTGTCGTCCAGCTCGATGCGCAGGGCCGCGCGGCCGCCCTGGGTGTAGACGGTATTGTAGTCGTCCTTGACCCGCGCCTTGTTGAAGATGGTGACGTCGTTGGTCGGGTCGTCGTCGCCGCGGGTGTAGGTGCGCGAGCCGGCGACGTTGTCGATATAGCCCGCGTCGCGCACGTCCCAGCCCACCAGGCGGACCGCGATCTTGTCCGACAGCGGCATGTTGACGAAGCCTTCAAGCGTGTGGCCGGTCCCGCCGTGATCCACCTGGTTCAGCTCCAGATCGACGCCGGCCTTGAAGCCGATCGAGGTGGGCTTGTTGGTGATGATGCGGATGGTGCCAGCCTGGGAGCTGGCGCCGTACAGCGTGCCTTGCGGACCAGCCAGGGCCTCGACCCGGGCGATGTCATAGACGTGGACGTCCAGCGCGCCCTGGATGGTGGTGACCGGCTGTTCGTCCAGATAGACGCCGACGCTGGGCAGCGAGCCCGAGTGGTTGCCGTCGCCGCCGCTGGCGACGCCGCGCATATAGACCTGGCCGAAGCCGGGGCCCGACGTCGTGAACGACACGCTGGGAAGGTACTTCACATAGTCGACGAAGGCGCCGACCTGCAGCTGCTCAAGCTTCTCGCCGCCCAAAGCCTGGATGCTGACCGGCACGTCCTGCAGGTTTTCGGAGCGCTTCTGGGCGGTGACGACCACCTCTTCCAGAGCGGTGGCGCTTTGCGCGGCCTGGCTTTGCGCATGGGCCAGACCCGTCATCATGGTCGAGGCCAGCAAGGCCGCCGAATAGACGCCAACCTTTCTCGAACGCAGCAATCCCGACGCCATATTCCGCTCCCCCTCACCCCATTTGAGGGAACGATGTTCGACCTACGCCGAAGAGTCCGGCAAGCTTGGAAATTACGGTTTGGTGTCAATTCCCCCGAGTGTTGCAGAAATGGCAAGAACCGCGACAGATGGTCAAATAACGGGCGCATCGGGGTAGGCGTCGAGGACAGGCCCCAATGCCTCCCTGAGCGGGCCCAAGTGCGAGTCGAACTTCTGCCAGTGCTCGACGGCGTCCTTGAAGATCGGTCGCCGGACCTGCTCCGAGCTGGCCGTGCGCACGGCCCGCTCGGTCTTGTGCGGCGTCAGGCAGGCCTCTTCGAAGGGCAGGCCGCAGTGGTCCAGCAGGGCGCGGATTTCACGCTCAGGGTTCTCGATCATCGCCTCGTAGATCACGCGGTGGACCCGGCCCGGCAGCACGGCGTCGAAATGGGCCATCAGCGCGACATAGTCGGCGTAGTAGCGGCCGATGTCGGTCAGGTCGTAGCTGAACGCCTGCCCCCGCGCGAAGTGCTGCTTGAAGCCCGAAAAGCAGCAGCCCAGCGGGTGACGCCGCGCGTCGATGATCTTCGCGTTCGGCAGGATCAGATGGATGAAGCCCGCGTGCGCGAAGTTGTTCGGCATCTTGTCGATGAAGAACGGCTTGTCGGTCTTGCGCTGGACGCGCGTGCGCTCGATGAACTCCTCGCCCAGCTCGCGCAGCTGGTCGGGCGAGAGGTCGGCCAGCACCTCGGGATAGCGGGACTCGGCGCGATGGGCCGTCTTGCCGCCCAGGCGGCGGGCCATGACGATCAGGTCGGGCAGCTCCATGGTGCCCTCGACCATCGAGTGGCTGGCCAGGATCTGCTCGACCAGGGTCGAGCCGGCGCGCGGCAGGCCCACAATGAAGATCGGGTCCGGGGCCGTCGCCCCCTGCCCCGCCCGCGCCGCCAGGCGCTCCGGCGTGAAAAACGCCTTGGTCCGGGCGGTTTCGGCGGCGTTCTCTTCGGGATCGTAGTCCAGCTGCGCGCGGCGGATCGCGGCGCCGGCCGCGTAGTGGGCGAACGACTCGTCCCAGGCTTCGGCGTCCTCGTGCGCCTTGCCCAGGGCGTAGCGCAGGTGCAGGCGGTCGTCGTCGGACAGCCCCGGCGCGTCGAGGGCGGCGCTCATGGCCGCGATGTCCTCCGGCGTGAACTTGACGGTCTTGAGGTTGGCCAGGCTCCACCAGGCCTCGCCCAGGGTCGGCGCCTGAGCCAGCGCCTTGCGATAGGCGGCGATCGAGTCGGCCTGGCGGCCCACCGTCTTCAGCGCGTGGCCATAGCTCATCCAGCCCTTCGGCTGATTGGGATAGTCGGCCAGCATCCGTTCGCAGACGGCGATGGCGGCCTCGTATTCGCCCAGCCGCGCCAGGATCGCCGCGCGCAGATTGGCGTAGCCGGGGTGACGCGGATCCTTGTCGGTCAGGCGCTCGATCTGCGCCAAGGCCTCGCGGTTCTTGCTCTGGCGATAGAGCATGGTCGCCAGGTTGTGGCGGGCGGCGGCGAAGTTCGGGGCCAGCTCCAGGCAGCGGGTCAGCAGGGCCTCGGCGTCGGCATAGCGGCCCAGCCGGGCGCCGGTCTCGGCCAGCATGCGGATGGCGGCGACGTCGGCGGGATCGGCCTTCAGCCGTTCGCGCAGCAGGCGCTCGGCCTCGCCGAGGCGGTCTTCGGTGAGCGCGGTGGCGGCCTCGACCAGCAAGGGATCGCGGGTCGAGGCGCGCAGCTGCCGGGCCAGGGCCCGCTCGGCGCCGGCCTCGTCGCCCAGCAGGGACAGACACTCCGACAGGCCGCGCCAGGCCTCGGACAGGCGCGGCTCCAGGGCGCTGGCGCGGTCGAAGGCTTCCGCCGCCTCGGCCGTGCGGCCCAAGCGTTCCAGGCAGAGGCCCAGCTCCAGCTGGGCCAGCGGCAGGTTCGGCAAGCCCTTGGCCAGCGGCGCGACGGTCTCGAGCGCGGCCTCGATGTCGTCCGATAGGCGCAGCGCGGTCGCCAGCAGTCGCGTGGTGTCGGCGTGACGCGGCACGACCTCGAGGATCGCGCGGGCTTGCTCGGCCGCGAGGGCCGGATCGCTCTGCAGCAGCCGCTCGGCGTTGGCGAACGCGTCGGCGAGGCTGGCGGCGGGAGCGGTGGTCGTGGTCATGGCCCGAGGAGAGCGGGGGGAAGGCGGGGGTGTCAATCGCGGCTTGGCCAAATCCTCCCCCTAGCGGGGGAGGTGTCGGCTCG
>NZ_LSJA01000303.1 GCF_001556515.1 Caulobacter sp. CCH9-E1
CGAAGGGCTGACGATGTTCGGCGCCGAGATCCTGCCGGGCCTCCGGGCGGTGTTCCAGTGAACGCGATGACGACGGCGGCGGGTTTGAACGACGATCTAGAGGCGTGGATCGCGCCGTCGCGCACGGCCGTGCTGGTGATCGACATCCAGGTCGACTTCGCCTCGCCGGAAGGAGCTCTGGGCGCCTATGTCGACATGGGCGTCGTCCAGCCGGCTGTCGCGGCCGCCGAGCGACTGGTCGAGACAGCGCGCGGGGCGGGGGCGCCGGTGATCTTCGTCGGCCTGTTCACGACGCCTGAGACCGACTCCGCCAGCTGGCGCGAGCGCATGCGCCGTCGCGGCGGCGATCCGGACAATGAGAGCACCCTGTGTCGCGCGGACGAGGTCGGCTCCGATTTCTACGGCCCCCGGCCGCTGCCTGGCGAATTGGTTGTGAAGAAGACCCGCTACAGCGGCTTTGGCGGCACCGATCTCGATGCGCGCTTGAAGGCTCTGGGCGTCGACACTCTGGTGGTCGCCGGCGTGACCACGGAGTGCTGCGTCGACAGCACCGTGCGCGACGCCTTCGCGCTCGACTACCACGTCTTCGTCGCGGCCGACGCCTGCGCGGCCTACGAGACCGACCTGCATGATACGTCCCTGAAGGTCATGGCGCTCAACAGCGCGATCCTGACCGATACGGCCCAGGTCGCGGCCGCCTGGAGCGCTTGAGATGGCTGAGGGATTTCCCAACCTCGGCGCCGTCGCGCCCTACGCCGTCACCGAAGCCGACCGCGCCGCCATCGCCGCGGCTATCGACGAGGACGAGATTGTCCAGCTGGCCCTGACCATGGGCAACATTCCCGCGCCGTCCGGCAAGGAGCTCGAGGTCGCCAACTATGTCCACGATTGGATGGCGCGCGAGGGCTTCTCGCCGCGCAAGGTGGGCGCCACGCCAGAGCGGCCGAACGTCATCGGGACCTATGGCGGCAGGGGCGCCGGCAAGAACCTGCTATTCACCGCCCACCTCGACACCGAGGCGCCGACCTGGAACCCTGACCTCGACGCCTACAAGTACGCGCCGGAGACCCTGGCCAATCCCGAGTGGGAAAAGTGCTGGCTGGAGGACGGCAAGCTCTTTGGCTATCCGATCGCCAATGACCGCGGCCCGATGAGCTGCTTCCTGATCGCGGCCAAGGCGCTGAAGACGGCCGGCTACGATCTGGCCGGCAAGATGTACCTGACAGCCTGTCCCGGCGAGATCGGCCCCGAGCCGATCGAGGAGCACCGGGGCGTCGCCTATATGGGCAAGGACATCGGCGCCCATTACCTGTTTCACCATGGCGGCGTCGCCCCCGACTACGCCATCGCCGCGGAAGGCTGCGACTTCGGCCTGACCTGGGTCGGTTGCGGTTATGCGGTGTTCCGGTTCCAGGTGTGGGGCGAGGGGGTCTTCACACCGCTGCTGGAGCAGCCGACGACCTCGGCCCAGCATCCCAATCCGATCTACAAGCTGGGTCGGCTGACTGACGCCATCCATGCCTGGAGCGGCCAGTGGGAAAAGGCCAGTCGCTACGAAAGCGCCGGCGGCGTGGCCCAGCCAAAGTCGCAGATCGCCTCGGTGCGCGGCGGCATTCCCTACGCCTTTGGGGCGGGGACCGAGCTGGTGAACCTCTATCTTGAAGTGGGCCTCAGCCCCAAACAGCGCGTGGCCGACGCCCAGCACTCGCTTGAGAAGATGGTGCGGGACGCTGGGCTGGGTAGGATCGACATCGAGCCGGTCGTGGTGCGCCATGGATTTGAGGCCGACGCCGTCGAAGTCGCGCCCCTGGTCGGCGCGGTGGACGTCGCCACCCAGTTGGGTCTTGGCCAGCCGGTGGCCCTGGCCAACCCTGTCTATTCCAGCATGTGGCGCGACCACAACGTCTTCAATATGCACCGCATCCCGGCCATCACCACCGGCTTCCGCCGCTGGCGACCGACGCCCAAGGACCTCGTCGACAGTGCTCTGATCTACGCGCTCACCGCGCTGGCGGTCTGCGGACGGGCGAGCCCAGGGGAAGGCGCCGCGCGACCCGCCTCGGCTGTCTATCCCGACAATCCTTTCGGGGCCGAGTCATGAACCTAGCCCTCCAGTCGCAAGCCCCCGAACCCGCTGATTTTCGCAAAGCCATGGGCAGCTTCGCCGCCGGCGTGACGGTGGTGACCGCCTGTCACGAGGGCCGGCTGGTTGGCGCGACTGTCAGCGCCTTCAGCTCGGTGTCGATGGATCCGCCGCTGGTGATGGTGTGCCTCAAGCGCGACAGCCGGACCCTGGCGGCGCTGAAACCGGTCGAGCGGTTCTGCGTCAACATCCTGGCGCGCGAGCAGGGCGACCTGGCCTACCGCTTCGCCAAGAGCGGCGCCGACGACCGTTTCGCCCTGACCGCCGTGGAGGCGGGTGTCTGTGGCGCGCCGTTGCTGGCCGACTGCGTCGCCGCGGTCGAGTGCGCGCTCCACGCCATTCACGATGGCGGTGATCACGAAATCCTGGTCGGGCGCGTGCTGCGCGTGACGACCGACGAGACCAAGGCGCCGCTCGTCTATGTGCGCGGCGGCTTTCTGGACATCTAGTGGAGTTTCGCATGGCCTACGACGTGCTCGACGTGAAGCCTATGACCCGCCGCATCGGCGCGGAGATCTTCGGCGTCGACCTGGGCAAGCCGCTGAGCAACCGCCAGTTCGAGGAGATCCACCAGGCGCTGTTGCAGTACCAAGTGATCTTCTTCCGCGACCAGGAGATGTCGCATGAGGCGCACACGGATCTAGGCCGGAAATTTGGCGATCTGGCTATCCATTCCGGCGTTCCGGGCCTGCCGGAGCATCCTGAGATCGTGGCCATACACGCCGACGCCAACTCCACGTTCGTGGCGGGCGAGAACTGGCATTCGGATCTAACCTGCGATCCGGAGCCGCCGCTTGGCAGCATTCTCTACATGAAGGTCTTGCCAGATGATGGCGGCGACACGTGTTTCGCCAGCATGTACTGGGCCTACGAGACGCTGTCGGACAAGATGAAGGCCTATCTGGAGGGGCTGTCGGCGGTGCACGACGCCAACCCGGTCTACAAGGCGATCTTCCCGGACATCGATCGCAAGTACAATTCCTCGACCCATCCGATCGTCCGCACGCATCCGGTCACCGGCCGCAAGAGTCTATTCGTCAATCCGTCCTACACGACGCATATCGAAGGCCTGCCGAAGGCCGAGAGCGCAGCGATCCTGGGCTATCTCTACCAGCACGCCAGCAATCCGGACTTCCAGACGCGTTTCCGCTGGCGGCCCAACTCGGTGGCGTTCTGGGACAACCGCTGCACCTGGCACCAGGCGATCTGGGACTACTTCCCAGACACCCGCACGGGCTATCGGGTGACGATCGCGGGCGACAAGCCGTTCTGATCCCCAAAAAAGCGCCGCCGCTAGAGGCGGCGGCGCTGCCTGGCCAAGTGACGCGCCGCGCCGACGAGGGCGTCTTGCTATTCGCGGCTGAAGTCCGCCGGGATCTGCGGGTCTGCCCCGGCCTTGCCCCACAGCACGATCTCGTTGCCCCAAGGGTCGCGGAAGGCGTGATTGTAACCGTTGAATTCCTTCCAGTAGTGGTTCCGCCACAAGATCGCGGCGCCCAGGTCCTCGGCCGTCGCCAGGATGCGGTCGGCGCTGTCGTCGTCGCCGATCAGCACCCAGACGCGCGGCTTGCGACCGTCAACGCTCAGCGTCCGCGGCTCGACGCCTTTCGGCTCCGGATGGGGGCGGGCGTTCGCGGCCTTGAAGATGCCAAGGTGCAGATTGCCGATTTCGCTGTCGGTCCCGTCGGGTTTCTTGAAGAAGCCGCCCGGCACCATGCGGTGATAGACGCCCTCGGGTCGGGCGTCGTTCCGCCAGCCGAAAACCTGGGCGTAGAAGTCGCCAGCGGCGGACGGGTCATCGGAGGCCAGGTCGACGAAGATCAGGGTGTTGGTCACTGAGAAAACTCGCGTTTCGGGTCAGTCGTTGAAGCCGATCGAAAGGCTGAGCGCCTTCCAAGTCTCGATCTCGGCGGCCAGGCCCTGAGCGGCGTAGCCGGTGTATTTGAGGGCGTCCTCGCCCAGCAGCAGGTGCATCGGCGGGTCGGGGGCGTCGGCGATCGCCAGGATGGCCTGGGCCGCCTTGGCCGGATCGCCCGGCTCGTGGCCGGCGTGGTCGGCCATGATCCGCTCGGCGTCGCGGGCCAGCCCGTCATAGTCCGGCATCTTGGTGGCGACGATCGCCTTCGAGCCGGCGGCGAAGCCGGTTCTGAGGCCTCCTGGCGCGACATTGACCACCTTGATCCCCAGTTCGGCCACTTCCTGGGCCAAACTTTGGGTCAGGGCCTCCAGCGCCCACTTGCTGGCGCAATAGACGCCGGTGCCGGCCCAGACCGCCAGGCCCGAGACCGAGGTGATGTTGATGATCCGGCCGGCGCGGCGGGCCCGCATGGCGGGCAGGGCGGCCTTCAGGATCGCCAGGGGCGCGAAGACGTTGGTCTCGAACTGGGCTCGAACCTCGTCGAGCGATGCCTCCTCGACCGCGCCCACCAGACCGTAGCCGGCGTTGTTGACCAGGACGTCGATCCTGCCCGTCACGTGTTCGGCTTCGGCCACCGCGGCGTTCACGGCGACCGTGTCGGTGACGTCAAGGATCAGGGGATAACCGCCTATGGCCGAGAAGGCCGCCGCCGCCTCGGGCTTGCGCACGGTTCCGATCGCCAGGTCGCCCCGGCCGATCGCCGCCAGGGCGATCTCGCGGCCCAGGCCGCTTGATACGCCCGTGATGAGCCAGGTCTTGGACATGGGGGCTCAATAAGGCTTGTCGCCCTTGACCCAGAGCCGGTGCATCGTCCGGAAATACTTGCTGTCGTCGTACAGCGTGCCGGTGTGCAGGGTGCAGCGGTTGTCCCACATCAGGAGGTCGCCGACCCGCCACTTGTGGCGATAGACGAACTGCTCCTGAGTCATGAACTCGACCAACTCGTCGAGTAGCGCGAGGCCCGCGGGCCCCGGCATGCCGATAACTTCCGTCACGGTCCCCGTAGAAGGCCACAGCGCCTTGCGACCGTCCGCCGGGTGCGTGCGGATCAGCGGGTGCTCGACGTCGGGATTGGCCGCTTCCATTTCGGGCGAGAGCATCTGCTGTTCGCCAAAGGCTCGCGTCGCCATGAAGTGTTTGTAGCTGTGGTGCAGCTTCAGGCCTTCCAGCAACGCCTGCTTTTCGGAGGACAGAGCGTTCCAGGCGGCGCAGCCGTCGGCCAGCAGGGTGTCTGAGCCCTCATCGGGCACTTCCACGGCATAGAGCATCGTCAGCATGACGGGCTCGGGCTTGTAGCTGTAATCGGTGTGCCAGCCGACGCCGTCGTTGTGCGCGCCGACCGGCTTGCCGTCCACGACCCGGTTCGAGAGGATGAAGATTTTCGGATAGCCCGGGAGGGTGAAGCGGGTCTGGGTGTGGTCTTCGGGCTCGCCGAACCGGCTGATGAAGCGCATGAGATCGTCGGGGGTCATTTTCTGGTCCCGGACAGCGATCGCGCCGTGACGGTGAAAGGTGTCCACGACCTGGTCCAGGACCGCGTCGGAGGCCGAGGCTAGGTCGAGCCCGGCGATCTCGGCCCCGAAGCCGGCCTTCAGGTCCTTGATGGCGATGTCGGCGGCGAGCGTCATGGCGTCCCTCGGCTAGAATTCGAGAAGAGCCTATGCGGCCGTTAGCCGCCGGTCTTGCTCCATCGCGCCTCATGGCTTTCCGGCGGTCCGTGTGGATGACCACGGCTTGGGCGCCGCGGGGCGGTCTTGGGCGCCCATCGCCCGCAAAGGCGGCGTTGGCGGGGCGGTCGAGGTTCGACGACCAAGTCTTCGTGCGCGCTGAGGCAAGACCTCGCCAGGATGCGGTCCTAGCGTGACGGTCGACATCCGCCACTCCAGAGCGCTTCATGATGAGCCTGCGCCCGTCGAACGGACTCTTCAGCGACGCCTTCTTCGACGGGCTCTCGCGCTCGATGCAGGGCGTGGAGACCGCCGAGACCCTGCCGCCCGCCTGCTATACGGACCCGGACTTCTACGAGTTCGAGAAGGAGGCGCTGTTCAACCATGAATGGCTCTGCCTGGGCCGCGTCGACTGGGTCAAGGAGCCGGGCGACTATTTCACCACGCGCATCATCGGCGAGCCGATCATCGTCACGCGCAACCGCGACAACGAGATCAAGGCCATGTCGGCTGTCTGCCAGCATCGCGCCATGCTGGTGGCCGAGGGCAGGGGCAATACGCGGGGCTTCGTCTGCCCCTACCATCACTGGGTCTATTCGCTGAACGGCGACCTGGTGAACGCGCCGGCCATGGAGCGCACCTGCGACTTCGACAAGAAGACGGTCAAACTTCCGACCTTCAAGGTCGAGATCTGGCTGGGCTTCATCTTCATCAATTTCGACGTCGAAGCGTCGCCTCTGGCGCCCCGCCTGTCGCCTGTCGAGGCGGCGGTCGCCCATTACGATCTCGCCAGCGCCGAGGGGCTGTCGCCGCCGATGACCGGCCAGTTCGCCTGGAACTGGAAGGTGATGTTCGAGAACAACAACGACGGCTACCACGCCAGCAAGCTGCACCGCGGGCCGCTGCACGACTTCATTCCCAGCGAGCTGTGCAGCTTTCCGGAGGCGGGCGAGGGCGACGCGGGTTTCCTCCGATACAACGGCACGCTCCACGCCGACGCCAGCTTCAACCCGACCCAGAAGGCGGTGCTGCCGATCTTTCCGAAGCTGACCGACGAGGACCGCAACCGCGCGACCTTCGCCAACATTCCGCCGACGCTGTCCCTGGTGATGACCAGCGACATGGTGATCTATCTGATCCTGCGACCCACGGGTCCAGAGACGATGGAGCAAGACACCGGCGTCCTGGTGGCCCCGGGCGCGACCGAAACGCCGGGCTTCGAGGAACGTCTCGAGATGATCATGACCTCAGCGGGCAAGATCATCGCCCAAGACATGCATGTCGACGAGCTGGTGCAGCAGGGGCTGAGGTCGCGCTTCGCCATCCGGGGTCGTTATTCTTGGCAAGAGGGGGCTCAGGTCCAGTTCAACCGCTGGCTCACGCCCCGCTATCAGAAGGCCTGGGCGATGATGAAGGGGGGCGGCGCGCCGTCGCCCGCCAACGAGGAGGCGGCCGCATGAGCCGGCTGCCCGTCATTTTCTTCGGTCACGGCAGTCCGATGATCGCGCTTGAGACCAACGACACCACCCGGGCCTGGAAGGCGATGGGCGACGCCGTCGGCAAACCCAAGGCCATCCTGTGCGTCTCGGCCCATTGGCTGACGCGCGGCGTCGCCGTCACCGCCATGAGCAAGCCTCGCACCATCCACGATTTTGGAGCATCTTTCCCCAAGGCCTTGTTCGATCGGCAATATCCCGCGCCAGGTTCGCCGGGGCTAGCGGCGCGCGTGGCCCAGGTGCTGGCGCCGACGCCGGTGACGCTAGACGACAGCAGCTGGGGCCTGGATCACGGGACCTGGTCGGTGCTGTGCAAGGCCTTCCCGGACGCGGACGTTCCGGTCGTCCAGCTCAGCATGGACGCCACCAAGCCCCCGGCCTGGCACTTCGAGATCGGCCAGCGCCTTGCGCCGCTGCGCGACGAGGGCGTGCTGATCGTCGGCACTGGCAACATCGTCCACAACCTGCCGGCCATGGACTGGGGCGACCGCGACTGCGCGCCCTACGACTGGTCCAAGCGCTTCAACGACTACATCAAGACCGCGATCATCGAGGACGCGCCGCAGCGCGCCATCGACTTCGAAAGCCAGGGCCAGGACGCGCGGCGCTCGGTCCCCACGCCAGACCACTACTGGCCGCTCCTCTACGTGCTGGGCGCGCGCCTGCCTGGCGACGCGCCCGCCTTCGCGCCTGACCACATCGAGCACGGCTCGCTGAGCATGACCTCGGTCACGTTCGCTCCCGTGGCCGCCAGCGCCTGACCCGGAGATCCCGATGCCCTTCATCTGCGAACCTGGCCAGACCCGCGCCGACATCGTCCCTGGCGCGCTGCACTGCCTGCCCGCCACGCCCGAGACGATCCACTGGGGCTATTTCGATCCATCGATCAAGCCGGCCTTGCGGATCAAGAGCGGCGACCTCGTCCGCGCCGAGGCCATCACCCATCACGCCGGCGACGCTCCGGACCTGATGATGGACGAGGGCGTGACCCGGATCTTCAAGGAAGTCCCGGAGAACGACCGCAATCCCGGCGTCCACATCATGACCGGGCCGATCTATGTCGAGGACGCCAAGCCCGGCGATGTGCTGGAGGTGCGCTATCTGCGCATGGTCCCGCGGAACAACTACGGCTCCAACCTCGCGGCCAACTGGGGCTATCTCTACAAGGAGTTCGGCGAGAAGGAGCGGGTGACGATCTACGAACTGGATCCGAACACCAACACCGCCAGCGCGCTCTACGCCTACGACTTCGAGGGCAAGTACCTGATCCCGGGCACGATCACCCATTGCCCCGAATGTGACCGGCAGCCAGCGCTGAAGGGCGTGCGTATCCCGGCCCGCCCGCACCTGGGAACCGCCGGCGTCGCGCCGGCGGTCGACGGTCGCGTCAGCACCATTCCGCCGGGTGAGCACGGCGGCAACATCGACAACTGGCGCATCGGGGCGGGGGCGACGATGTACTACACCGTCCAGGTCGACGGGGGTCTGTTCTCCATCGGCGATCCCCACGTCAGCCAGGGCGACGGCGAGCTGTCGGGCACAGCCATCGAGAGCTCGCTGAACGTCCTGATGCAGATCGTCCTGCGCAAGGATATCCAGACCCCCGGCCCCCTGCTGGAGACGCCAAAGTGGTGGATCGTCCACGGTTTCAATGAAGATCTGAACCTGGCCATGCGCGACGCCTCGACCAAGATGCTGAGCCTGCTCAGCGACCAGGTCGGCCTGTCGAAGAATGACGCCTATTCGCTGATGAGCGTGGCCGCCGACTTTGGCGTCACCCAAGTCGTCGACGGCACGCAGGGCTGCCACGTCCGGATTCCCCGCGACATCTTCCCCAAGCTTAAGGAATAGGACGATGAAGGCTTGGTCGTTCAGCACTGAAAGCCATCCTCGCGCCGAACGGGCCGAGGCTTGGCGCGACGCGATGGGACGCCTCGGCCTACCGATCGAGGGACTATCGGCCGGCGAGCCGGCCGCGGCCTCGGTGATCTGCCTGACTTCGCCCCTGGGGATCGAGTTCGCCCTGGTCGAAGCCGGCGCCCAGACGATTTCGGGCCGACTGTCGGGGCAGCCCGCCGCCGTGTGGCTAGCGGTGTTGCTGCATGGCGAGGCCACCCTGGTGACCGACGATCTGGCGGTAGGCGTATCCACTGGCGACATCGCCTTCGGCCCCACGGGGCAGGCGGCGGCTCTTCGCCTCGACACCCGCTCGCGGCTCCTCTTCGTCCGCGCGCCTCGCGTGGCCCTGGATCACCGCCTTATCAAGCCTTTCAACTTGCGGGTGGGCTGGCTTGAGGGATCCAAAGGCGTGCCCCGCATCTTGTCCGACCTGTTGCGGGGCACGGCCGAGGAGTTGGAGAACTTGTCGGTCGATCAGTTGCGGCCGGTCGACCTGGCTCTGACGGAATTCTTGGCTCAGTGTCTGCTGGAGCGGGGCGCGGCCACGTCTGACGCTCTGGATCTCTCGACCCCGACAGCGCATTTGCAACGCCTCTGCCAGACCATTGAGACCCTGCTGCCGGATCCGGACTTGTCGCTCCGTCGCGTGGCGGACGAGGAGGGCGTCTCGCCGCGCTACGTGCAGAAGCTGTTTGCTTCAGCGAACGAGACCTTCAGCCACTATTTGCGCTCGCGTCGCCTGGAGCGCTGTCGGATCGACCTGGCCAGTCCGCAGCACGCTCGGCTATCAATCTCGGAGATCTGTTTCCGCTGGGGGTTCAACGGCTCGGCGCATTTTAGCAGAGCGTTCCGCGAACAGTACGGGCGATCGCCGCGTGAATTCAGGAACGCCTGCGAAGCCGAGATGTCCCGAGATTTTAAACCCGCGCTGGCGCTAAAGCCGGCGCCTGTGGTTCCCAGCGTGAGCTCACTGAACGCTTAGCCTGAACGGACCGGCCGCGCTGGTCGAGGTCAGGGACCCGGATCAAATCGGCGGCTTCGCCGATGCGGCGAGCCGCCTATCGCGGGGAGAGGATCTGGCCCAATCGGTCGGGGGCCTTCTCGAGGCGCCTCAGGGCCGGATACCTCGGACCAAGGTGGTAGGGAACCCGAACCAGGCGAATACGGTCGTCGGCCTTGACACTCAGCGCTATGGGCGCAGCGCCCGGCTTCGCCGCGGCGACGATCGCCGTCTTTAGAGCTTCGGGGGAGTAGGGCTTGCCGGCCACCTTGACGATCCGGGAGCCGGCGATGACGCTGGCCTGGAAGAGCGGTCCGTCCCAAAGCACCTCCTTGACCTCGCCATCCCAGCCGATCTCCGCGCCCAGCGAGAAGGTCAGCAGACTGGCCTCGGCGTCCTTCTCATAGGCGGCGACGTAGGCGGAGGGGCGCGGCTCGAACATGAGGCTCCAGCCCGAACGGCGCAAGCCGTCGAGCGGCGCGCGCTCGTGGTCGTCGAGGCGGGCGTCTAGAAAGCCGGCCCAGTCGTAGGGCGCGACCGCGTTCAGGGCGTCGACGACATCCTCGAAGACATAGGTCGAAACGCTCGTCTCCCCGTCGTCGACGCCGAAGAAGGCGCGGGCGAAATCGTCCAGCGACCGAGCGCCGTTGGTCCGCTCGCGGATGAGGGTGTCGACGTCCAGCCAGAGCAGCTGGCCTTCCTCGTAGTAGTCGAGCGACCGCAGCCAGCTGGTGGAGCCCGTGCCGCCCGCGGAGTTCATGATGTAGGCGTTGGTTGTGTCTCTCAGGCTGCGCCAGCGCCGTCCTGGCGTGGCTTGGGCGTTGGCGGCGATCAGCGCCAGGCGCTGGCGCATCTGCTCGGGCGAATAGAGGCCCGACCGCGTCGCCAGCGTGTCGCCGTAGTATTCGGTCAGGCCCTCATAGACCCAGAGCAGGCTGTTGCGCATCGGCGTGGCATAGTCCGGCGTCCAAAGGTCGGCCGGGCGCCGGTGCTTGCCATTCCACGCGTGGACGTATTCGTGGGCCAGGATGTCACGGCCGCTGAACGCGCTGTCCCACGCCGTGAAGTAGCCGGCCGTGTTGTAGCCATTCTCGCTGGATCTTTGGTGTTCGGCGCCGAGATAGCCGACCGTCGGATTAAGGCTCAGCAGGAAATCGTAGTGATCGAAGTTCCGCGCGCCGCCGAACAGCTTGTCGGCTTGCCGGACGAGCCGTCGATGGACCTCGATCTGGGCGGGCGTCGCTTTCAGGTCCTTGGGCGCATCGGCGAACACGTTCAGGCGGACGGGTCTCGGCGATCCGGGATCGAGGTCGAAGCTGGCCTTGTGGCGACCGGCGTACACCGGAGAGTCCATCAAGGTTTCGAAGCTGGTCTCGGAAAAGCGCGTCGTCGCCCCGGTCGTCACGGCGCCATCCAGAGCGGTGGCCAAGCTCCAGCCTTGGGGGATGGTCAGGCTTGGTCGGACGCGGATGCGGCTCACCTCATGGCCGGCCGGATAGAGAGCGACGGCGGTCCACTTCAACAGCACCAGATTCGGCGTGACGGCGATCCGCACCGGGCCGCCAGGCTGGGCCGTGGGCTGCTCTAGCCGGACGGTGAGAGATCGGACGCCCGCCGGAACGGCGACGTGAAAGGCGGTCATCTCGACCGGATCGCGTCGCCATTCCAGGCGGCGGCCGTCGTCGGCCGTGATCGTAAAGCCGCTCATCAGCACGATCTGGGCGCTGGGCGAATGCTCGCCCGGGATCCATTTGGGCAGCGAGAGCACCAGCGGGCCGGGTGCGACGGGGATGGTCTCGGTGATCCGGAAGACCTTCCGCGTCGTGTCGCTGACGTCGACCTTGAGGTCGATGACGCCGGGGTAGTCGATGGCCTGGGCCGCGGGGATCGGCGGTGTGGGCGGCGCGGGTTTCGGCTCGGCCAGCGCCATGGACGCAGACAGGGCCAGGCTTATGGCCAGAAGGAGCCTCGGCGTCATGCGGACCTCCCGCGCGAAGGGGCGGAGCGGTCGTCAGTCCGACCGCTCCGGATCTTGCCTCACAGGCCGCTGGCGCCGCCGAACTTGTGGGTCAGCTGCAGATAGTAGCTGCGCCCGGTCGCGGAGAACCACGACGTGTCGTAGTACGGATAGGCCGAATAGGTCGGGTCGCGCGGCGGGTTCTTGTCGAGCAGGTTGTCGACGGCCAGGCTCACGCGGGTGCGGTCGTTGATCTCGTACTGGACCGTGGCGTTGACCATGTAGGTCGCCTTGGTCCAGCCGTCCTCGGCGTAGTTGGGCACCCGGTCGAGGCGCTGGCCGTGCAGGCCGACGCTGAGGCCGTTCAGGCGCCAGTTGATCGCCGCGCTGCTCTTGGTGCGCGGGATGTCGTACCCGCTGTCAAAGGCCAGCTGGTTCTTGATCGGGTCGCCGGGGTACTGGCGGCTGGTGTGGTTGTGCACCCAGGTGTGGGCGACGCTGAAGTCGAACGTGCCGAGGCTGGCGGTCGGCCAGCGATAGTGGGCCGCGACGTCGATGCCGGTGGTCCGCTCGGTGGCCACGTTGATGGGGTTGATCGTCACGGTGCTGATCGCGCCCGGATTGATGGCGGCGGTCAGCGGGTTGCGCTTCACGCGCGCAAGGGCGTCGGCGCAGGTCGGCGAGGTTGGGCTGACGGCGGTTCCCGCGGACGTCTTGCCGATCCGGCAGTCGGCTTCCTGCCGCAGGACGCTGTCCAGGCTCATGTCGAGCACGGCGTTGTCCAGCTGGACGCGGAAGTAGTCGACCGAGATGTCGAAGTTGCGAACCGGCGACCAGACCGCGCCGTAGTTAAACGACTTGGAGGTCTCCGGCTTCAGCTTGGCGTTGCCCAGGCGCACCTTGACCAGCCCTCCGTCGGCGTAGCTGCAGTCGCCGACGTCCTCGTTTGGCTCCTCGGTGCGGCAGCGGTAGTAGTCGGTGCCCGAGGGGTGGCTGATACCCTCCTTGGCGAACACATAGTGCAGGTCCGGAGCGCGGAAGCCGGTTCCGTAGGCGCCCCGCAGCAGCAAGGTCTTCACCGGCCGCCACTCAAGGCCGCCATTGTAGGTGAACTTGTCGATCGTGTTGCCGCCGTACTTGTAGCTGTCGTAGCGGCCGGCGGTGGACAGCTCGAGGCTGCTCAGCAGCGGGACCCGGAACTCGTAGCCGGCGCCCCAGCGGTCGCGCGAGCCTGAGCCGTCGGCGTCGCGCAGGTTGTAGTAGTAGTTCACCGTGGCCAGCGGATCGAGGCCGAGCTTGTAGGACTGGTGGCCGTATTCGGCGACCGCCGCGAAGCCGACCGGGCCGGCGGGCAGGCGGAAGAGCTCCGCCTGGTTGATCTGGAACGACACCCCCTGCTGGCGCGCGACCGGCTTGTAGGTCGTGCGCGCGGTGATCGAGTCGAACTCGGCCGTGGTCAGGGGCTTGTAGAGGCGCGCCGGATCGGCGTTGAAGATCGGATAGCCGCTGTCGGCGTCCACGCCCAGCTGGGAGCCCAGGAAGAAAGCGGTGGCCTTGGAGGTCACCACCTTGGGCCAGCTGATCGAGGAACGGTGCTGGCTGAAGTTGTAGAAGGCCTCGTAGTCCCAGCCGCCGCCCAGCGAGCCCTTCACGCCCGGCGTGATGCTGAAGGTCTTGGAGACGTTCTTGATGAAGCCCTTGTTCAGCCCGCCCATCTCCTCGGGCGTGAACTGGCGATGCCAGAGATCCAGCGCGCCGATGAACTGGTTGTAGAAGATCCCGTCCTCGCTGCCTTTGGCGTCCTGGTACTCCCAGCTCAGGACGTCCTGGAACTGCCGGGTGCGGCTGTAGCCCGCCGAGATGTCGGCGAAGAACGAGAGGGTGTCGCGGGGGGCGTAGTTCAGCGAGGCGACGACGTTGGCGCTCTTGCGCTCGCTGACGATCGTGCCGTAGCCGATCGAGCTGTAGCTGCCGCAGTAGAAGCCGGGGTCGCCGTCGGGACCCCAACCGGGGCGGCTGACATATTCGATCGACCCGTCATTGAGCTTCGAGAGCGCCTTGCAGGTGTTCGCGCCCGGATCGATGTAGACCTCTTCGGTCGGCTCCATCCGCATGAAGTCGCGCCGCGCGATCGCCGTGCGCTTGGTCGGGCTGTCCTTGGTGCTGTCCTGGATGTCGCGGTCATAGGCCCAGACCGGACGCTGATTGACGAACTCGCCGCCAATCACCAGGTCGAAGTTGTCCTTGGAATAGCCGCTAGAAATATTCAAGCGCTGGCTGGCGCCGCCGCCATGCTCGTATCCGCCGACGGTCAGGTCGACCGTGGTCCCATCGACCTTTTTCTTCAGATTGAAGTTCACGACGCCCGAAATGGCGTCCGAGCCGTAAACGGCCGACGCGCTGCCGCTCAGAACCTCGATCCGGTCGATCATGCCAAGCGGGATCGACGAGGTGTCCGTGAAGGCGCTCTTGCCGTTGTAGGGCAGGGGGAAGTCGGCGATACGGCGGCCGTTCACCAGCACCAGCGTATGGTTGGGGCCAAGGCCGCGGAGATCGACCTGCTGGGCGCCGGGGGTCCAGTCCATGCCGCTGGACGATTGCTGGGTCTGGGTCTCGCCGCCGTTCTGGGTCAACGAGCGCATGACGTCCGGGACGCTGTTGAAGCCGGAGGCCCTGATGCTCTCGCTGGTGATGACTGTGACGGGGGCAGGGCCTTCGGTCGCGGCGCGGGGGATGCGGGAGCCCGTGATCACTAGCGCTTCGACGGCGTCATCGTTAGCGCCCGGGGCCGGTGTCGTCTGCGCGGCCGCTTGACCGACAATCAAAAGACCTGTCGCGCCAGCCAGCGCGCTGGCCCGAAGAAGATGAACCTTCATCGTATCCCCCTCTGTTCGCGCCGACGATCCTGTCCTGGGCGCTCGCAACCTCGGCATTGTTCGAGATTGAGCTCATTTGGATCGCGGCTTTTCCGGATTGGAAGCTGGAAATGACAGATTGTCAAAATTTATGGACAGATTGCATTCTGCGTGCAGCAATTTGAAAGTCGCGCCTCGATGCTGGGCGATATGGCTTTCTTGGTTGCGAAGCGGGTTCTGCCCCCTCGCGAAAAGTCGTCCGGCGACTAGGCTCCGCATGAATGGAGGAAGCCCGATGGTTCGATTTGCGTCCGCCGTGGCGATGGCCGCGCTGCTGATGAGCGCGGGCGTCGCGCGGGCGGAGACGGCGGCGGGGCCCGACGCCGTCGGGCCTGGCTACGAGTATTATGCGATCGGCGATGTGAACGCGCCGACGCCGGGCAAAACTGGGCCCTTGCTGGGCCTGTTCGGCGGCGGCGACTGGCCGGTCGAAGCGTTTCGGACCTTCGTGAAGCAGGCGGGCGGCGGCCACATCGTCGTGCTGCGCGCCCGCGGCGGCCGCGAACTGCAGGACGAGATCTACAAGGATGTCGGCGGCGCGGTCTCGGTCGAGACCCTGGTGATCCACAACGGGGACGCCGGCGAAGATCCCAAGCTGCTCGCGATCATCGCCCGTGCCGACGGCATTTTCTTCGGCGGCGGCGACCAGAGCAATTATGTGCGCGCCTGGAAGGGCACGGCGCTGAACAAGGCGCTGGACGCTCACGTCAAGGCGGGCAAGCCGATCGGTGGCACCAGCGCGGGTCTCGCGGTCCTGGGCGGCTATGTCTACGGCTGCCTCGACTCCATCAGCCTGACGTCGCCGGACGCGCTGAAGAACCCCACGGGGCCCAGCGTCACGCTTGTGCGCGATTTCCTGCATCTGCCGTACCTGTCCAAGGTCATTACCGACACCCACTTCGACAAGCGTGATCGCCAGGGGCGGCTCGTCACCTTCGTCGGGCGCCTGATCCAGGAAGAGAACGATACGGCGATCACGGGCCTCGGCGTCGATGAGGCCGGCGCGATGCTGATCGACGCCCAGGGGATCGGTCGCTACTACGGCCCTGGCCGCGCCTGGCTGGTGCGTCCGATGAAGAAGCCGGCGACGATCATCGCCGGCCAGCCGTTGACCTATGCCGCGTTCCCGATCGTGGGGCTGGGCCCCAAAAGCACCCTCGACTTCAAGACGTTCCGGGTGACCAATCCCGAATTCACCATCACCGCGCGCGTCGATAAGGGCGTGTTGATCCGCAGCGACCGCCAGAACAAGTCCAATGCGCGTTAGGACCGAGATGATGTTCCACACCTTCAGTCGTTTCGCGTTCGTCGCGCTTTCGGCCCTCATGTTGGCCGCGCCCGCGACGGCGGCGGAGACCACGCCCCAATGGTCCCTGGCGGTCCATGGCGGAGCGGGCGTGCTTGAGCGCGGCGAGCTGACGCCCGAGAAGGACAAGGCCTATCGCGCCGGGCTGAACGCGGCGCTGGAGGCCGGCGCGAAGGTTCTGAAGGCGGGCGGCTCCAGTCTAGACGCGGTCGAGGCCGCTGTCCGGGTGCTGGAGGACAATCCCCTGTTCAACGCCGGCAAGGGCGCGGTCTTCACGGCCGAGGGGCGCAACGAGCTGGACGCGGCGATCATGGATGGTGCGACATTGAAGGCCGGCGCCGTGGCGGGCGCCACGCGGACGCGCAATCCGATCAGCCTGGCGCGCGCGGTCATGGAGAAGTCTCCGCACGTGCTGCTGGCCCGCGAGGGCGCTGACCAGTTCTCCAAGGCGATGGGGCTGGAACAGGCGTCGCCCGAGTATTTCTACACCGAGGAGCGCTGGAAGCAGTTGCTGGCCTGGCGCAAGGATCAACACGCCGCGTTGGATCCCACCCACCTGCTCGGCACGGTGGGCGCGGTCGCCCTGGATCAGGCCGGTCACGTCGCCGCCGCGACCTCGACCGGCGGCATGACGGGCAAGCGCTGGGGCCGGATCGGCGACAGCCCCATCATCGGCGCGGGAACCTACGCGCGAGACGGAGTCTGCGCGGTCTCGGCCACTGGCTCGGGCGAGTACTTCATCCGGGAAAGCGCCGCGCGTCAGGTCTGCGACCGCGTGGCGTGGAAGGGGGAGGCTATCCAGCAGGCGGCCGACGGGACCATGGCCTCGATCACCAAGATCGGCGGCGACGGCGGACTGATCGCCATCGACGGCCAGGGCCGCGTGGCGTTCGGCATGAACGATCTTGGCATGTATCGTGGCGCGATTTCCTCGGCGGCGCCCACGCCGCGCACGGCGATCTACGCCGATGAGCCTTCACCGCGTTGATCTGAATCGCCAACTGGGGGAGCGGGCGTGACGAAATCGGATGGCCGAGGACTGAACGACCTGGACCGGCGCCTGCTGGCCCTGCTGAGGGAGGACTCCCGACAGCCGGTGACCAAGCTGGCCAGCGATCTCGGGCTGTCTCGCGCCAATGTCTACGCCCGCCTCAGCCGGCTGGAGGAGGAGGGCGTGATCGGCGGCTATACAGTCAGGCTGGGCGAGGCCTACGATCGGCGACTGATCCGCGCCCAGGTGATGATCAAGGCCTTGCTGAAACACGCGAAGACGATCGAAGAGGCCTTGGCTCGGATGCCCGGGCTCTCGGCGTTGCACGCGATCAGCGGCGAATACGACCTGATCGCGGTCGTGGAGGCCGAGACCGTCGGCGAGCTCAACGCCCTGATCGACGCCATCGGCGAACTGGAGGGGATTGAACGGACGACGTCATCAATCCTGCTGGCGACGAAGGTTCTGCGCTAAGCGCTCGCGCCGAGCTTTTCTCTCGCCGACGCCGCCCAACTCGGCCGTTTTTACGGTCCGCTCCGACATAACCTCTTGCCCGGGGTTCAGCGGAGAGGCGCCGTGCAGCTTGAGCAGATCCATACCGGACCAGGCTTCCTGGGCGTCGCGGCCGACGCGGGGCGCGCAGCGCCGCATCGCGCCCATGTCATGCTTCGACTGGCGCGACGGGACATGGAGAGCGTCGAGCGCGATCTGGCGGACCTCGCCGGACTGACTGCGCTGCACCAGATCTCTGGCGACTACGATCTGGTGGCGGTGGTCGAGGCCTCTCAGGCGGAAGCGCTGGACGCGTTGATCGCCGGAATCACCCGCCTACCCGGAGTCAGCGCGGCCATGATCTCTCGCATCCTGTCTCCGGTCCGGGCCGACGCCCGGTCCTTCGCCGCCTGAAGCCCTTTCGCCAGAAAGAGACGCCGTCGTGGATTTTCCCTATCCGTGCCTGATGTTCCTCGCCGACGTCGATCGCGTCAGCGCCAAGACCGCCCTGGGCGTGGCCTATTGGCGTCCTGACGCCTGTGTCGGCCAATTGCGCTTGCCGGGCGGCGAGGTCGATCTGGGCCTGCCTGACATGAGCCCCAGCGCGGCCAAGGCCGCCGGCGCGCGCTCCTTGCTGATCGGCGTGGCCAATGCCGGCGGCTTCATTCCGCCGCACTGGGAAGCCGTGCTGATCGAGGCTCTGGAAGCGGGCCTGGACTTGGTTTCGGGGTTGCATACCCGTCTCGCCAGCTTGCCCCGCGTTCGGGAGACGGCCGAACGCCTGGGGCGTCGGCTGTTCGAAGCGCGCGAGGCCGATCCCCGCTTTATCGTGGTCGGCGAGGGCGCGAAGCGTAGCGGTCGGCGCCTGCTGACCGTCGGCACCGATTGCGCCGTTGGCAAGATGTATGCGGCGCTGGCCCTCACCAAGGAGCTGAAGGCGCGGGGTGTCGACGCTGACTTCCGCGCCACCGGCCAGACCGGCATCTTTATCGCCGGCTCGGGCGCGCCTATCGATGCGATCGTCTCGGATTTCGTGGCCGGCGCGGCCGAGGCGCTGAGCCCGGCGGCGGCGCCAGACCACTGGGACATTATCGAGGGGCAGGGCTCGTTGTTCCATCCCGCCTACGCGGGCGTCACGCTGGGTCTGCTGCACGGCAGTCAGCCTGACGCGCTCGTGCTCTGCCACGATGCGTTGCGGACGGCGATCGACGGGCTGGAAACCTTCCCGACGCCTAGCCTGGCCGAGGCGGCGGAGCTGAATCTGCGGCTGGCGAGGCTGACCAGTCCCGCGGTGCGCCTCGCCGGGGTCTGCGTGAACACCTCGCGGCTCTGCCCTGAGGACGCCGAGGCCTATCTTCGGGACGTGACGGCCGAGCTGGGTGTTCCGTGCTGCGATCCGGTTCGCACGGGCGTGGCGGCCATCGTCGATGGTCTTGTGGAGGATAGCGCGCGCCGAGGCGCGGCCTAATGCGGCTGACCGCGCGGTCGAGGGTCCACGCCCTGACCGAACCGTTCATCATCGCGCGGAAAGCCTATACCGAGGCCGTCGTCGTCGAGGTCGAGATCGAGGCGGACGGCGTGGTTGGGCGCGGCGAAGCCGCAGGCGTTGATTATCGCGGCGACACCCCCGATCGAATGCTGATTCAATTGCAGGATCTGGCCGAGCGATTGGAGCGTGGCGAAGATTGGGACCGCGCGCGTCTTCAGGCGCTTCTGCCGGCCGGCGGCGCCCGCAACGCCGTCGATTGCGCGCTCTGGGATCTGGACGCCAAGCGCTCGGGCGTCCCCGCCGTCGTTCGGGCGGGCTTGGCCCCGCTGACGCCCGTCGAGACCTTCGTCACGCTGGGCATGGATACGCCAGAGGCCATGGGCGCGAAGGCCGCGCGCTGGACGAGCCGCTACGGCGCGCTGAAGGTCAAGCTGGGCGACGTGGATGATATGGCGCGTCTCGAGGTCATTCGCGTGGCCGCGCCATCGGCCCGCCTGATCGCCGACGCCAACCAAGGCTGGACGCTCGCGCAGCTCAATGACCGAGCGCCGCGCATGGCTCAGCTGGGCGTGGAACTCCTGGAACAGCCGCTGCCGGTGGGCCGGGATGACGAACTTTTCGACTATCGCGGCGCCGTGCCGCTGTGCGCGGACGAGTCGTTTGACGATCGCGCGGACCTCGACAAGGTCTTGGGCCGCTATGCCTTCTGCAACATCAAGCTGGACAAGGCCGGGGGCCTGACTGAAGCGCTGGCGCTCGCCGCCGCGGCGCGCCAAGTTGGCCTGCGGCTGATGGTCGGCTGCATGGAGGGAACCTCGCTTGGGATCGCTCCGGCCCTGCTGCTGGCGCAGAGCTGCGAGATCATCGATCTGGATTGCCCGATGCAGCTCGTCCGCGATGTCGATGGCGGTTTCGGCTACCAGGACGGCTGGCTGAGACCCAACGGGCCGGAGCTCTGGGGCTAGGGGTCAGACGTCCAAGTCCTGACCGGTCGCCAGAAGGGCGGTCAGGTCCAGGTTCGCCTCGCCCTTCAGCTTCTTGGTCACGGGCAGGGTCACGTAGTCGAACGAGACGTTCAGGGTGTCCAACATGTGCTCCATGATGGTCTGATAGTGCTCGATGCCGAAGGCGGCCACCGTGATCAGATAATCGACGCCGCCCAGCACGGCTTGGCAACCGATCACGTTCGGCAGGTCGGCGATACCGACCTCGAACACCTTGGCCTTGGCGTAGGAATAGTCCGTCAGCTTGATTTGCACGACGAAGGTCGAGAGCTTGGCCAGTCGCCCAAGATCGACCTCGGCATGATAGCCGCGAATGATTTTGGATTTCTCGAGCCGTTTCATCCGCTCCCAGCAGCGCGAGGCCGACAGCCCGACCAATTCCCCCATCGCCGCCTTGGTCACGCGTCCCTGGCGCTGCAGCAGCGCCAGAATCTTGAGGTCGATGCGGTCGAGGTCCTTGCGCGGGTCCGTCATGGGCCGTCCTTGCTGGTCGTCGCGCCACGCTTAGCGCAACGGCGGCGGGAAAGGTAAGCGCCAGCGGCGGATCGCGGGAAGGGACCTCGCGCCAAGAGCCCTTGAAACAGCGGAAACGCTTGTCAGCCCGCGATAGACTTCACCGGATGCAACAGAGCGTGGGCGTATGAGACTTCACCTGTTCCGGTCGGCCCTGGGCGCGACCTTCGCTTGCCTGCTGGGGTCCAGCGCCCTGGCTTCGACGCTGATCGTCCACGCCAAGGTGATCGACGGCTCCGGCGCGCCGGCCCGTTCGGTCAGCGTGCGGATCGACAAGGATCGCATCGTCGCCGTCGGACGGCTCAAGCCCGCGCCGGGCGAGACCGTGGTCGACGCCAAGGGTTTGACCCTGGCGCCAGGCTTCATCGACGCCCACAGTCACCACGACCGGCAGGCCGAGAAGACGCCGGACATGGCGATGCTGGCGGCCCAGGGCGTGACCACCATCGTGGTGGGGCAGGATGGCGAGTCCGCCGTGCCGATCAGGACCTATTTCGATCAGCTGGCTCGCTCGCCTCTCGCGGTCAACGTCGCCTCCTATACTGGTCACGGCAGCTTGCGCGCCCGCGCCATGGGGCAGGATTACAAGCGTCCGGCCACGCAGGCCGAGATCGCGCATATGGGCGCAGAGCTGTCCGAGGATCTCCGCGCGGGATCACTAGGCCTTTCGACAGGGCTCGAATACGACCCTGGCATCTACGGGACGCCGGATGAGGTGATCGCCCTGGCCAAGACCGCGGCGGCTGGCGGCGGACGCTATATCAGCCACCTGCGCAGCGAGGACGTGAAGCTGGACGCGGCGATCGATGAGATCATCAAGATCGGCCGCGAAGCAAAGTTGCCTGTGCAGATCTCACACCTGAAGATCGGCATCGTCGATCGCTGGGGCGAGGCGCCGAAGATCCTCGCCAAGCTGGACGCCGCGCGCGCCCAGGGCGTGGACATCACCGCCGACGTCTATCCGTACAGTTTCTGGCAGAGCAATCTTTCGGTGCTGCTGCCCGAGCGAAACTTCGAGGATCGCGCCGCAGCGCGGTTCGCCCTGTCCAAGCTGACCACGCCCGAAGGGCTGCGGATCGCGGTGTTCGCGCCGGATTCCTCGCTGGTCGGCAAGACCATCGCCCAGATCGCGGCCGAGCGGCGCGCCGATCCGATCGAAACCTATCTGGCGCTGACCCGGCAGTCGGAGGCCTATGGCGCGGCTCACCCCGAGGTCGAGCGGGTAGACGCGGTGATCGGCTCGGCCATGGCCGAGTCCGACATCGCCGCCTTCGTCGCCTGGAAGTACGCGGTGATCTGCTCGGACGGCATGACCCACGGTCTTCACCCGCGCGGGTTCGGCGCCTTCGCCAAGATCCTGCGGGTCTACGTCCGGGAAAAGCATCTGCTGACCCTGGAACAGGCCGTCCACAAGATGTCGGCGCAGACGGCCGCCCAGCTGGGCTTGGCCGAGCGGGGCGCGATCGCGTCGGGCTTTCATGCCGATCTCGTGCTGTTCGACCCCGCGCGCATCGCCGACCGTTCGGATCTGGACCACCCCAACGCCGTGGCGACCGGCGTCAGCACGGTCTGGGTCAACGGCGTCGTCGTGTTCGACAAGGGCGCCGCAACGCGCGCGCGGCCCGGACAGGTCGTGCGGCGGGCCGGCTGGTCGTCGGGAAGTTAGGCGGCCTCCGTTATCTCGACGGCTCCCGGACGCACTGGTCGCACCGCGGGGCTATCCATTCGACATCATGATCGGCGCCCTCGCGATCAGGCTGTCACGCATCCGTCGTCAACGCCTTCTAGTCCCGGCCTGATATCAGTCGGGATTCTGGTCATGTTCAGTCGTCTTTGGTTCGTCGCCGCCGTTTCGGCGGCGATCTTGGGCCTTGGTTCCTCCGCGGCGGCCGCGCCCAGCGGGCTGGCTCGCCTGCCGCTGACCCAAAACGGCGGGACCTGGGCGTCCGGGCACGTGCAGGGCGTCGCGGTCGATGTGAGGGGCGGCTACGTCTATTACTCCTTCACGAACCTGCTCGCGAAGTACGACTTCGACGGGAAGCTGATCGGGACCCTGGTCGGCTGGACCGGGCACCTGGGCGACCTCGATTTCAATCCGGCCGACGGCAAGGTTTATGGGTCGCTCGAATACAAGAAGGACAAGGCGTTCTACATAGCGGTCATCGACGTGGCGCGCTTGAACAAGGTGGGCGTCGAGGCGAGCCAAAGCGCGATCTTTCGCACCGTCTACCTGCCCGAGGTCGTGAAGGACTATTCCGCCGACCTGAACGGCGACGGACAGCTCGATGGCGACGACGGCAAGTTCAAGGGCGATGGAGTCGCCTCGCGCGATCACCGCTATGGCTGTTCGGGCATCGACGGGGTGTCGTTCGGCCCAGCGTTCGGCCACGTGGACGGTCCGCGCTACCTGACCGTGGCCTACGGGATCTACGGGGACACGTCGCGGACCGACAATGACCATCAGGTGCTGCTGCAGTACGCCGTCGGCGATTGGGACCGCTACGCCAGCGCCCTGACCGAGGCGGCGCCGCATCACAACGGCCCCGCGGCGCCGAATGGCAAATATTTCGTCCGCACCGGCAACACGCGCTACGGCGTACAGAACCTGGCCTATGACGAAACCCAGCAGCGCTGGTTCATGGGCGTCTATCGGGGCGGCAAGCCGGACTTCCCCAACTATCTCTTGTTCGCCATCGAGGCGCGCGCCAAGCCGGCGGCGGCCGACTTGCTCGGCGCGCCAGCTCCTGGCGGCAAGGGGTGGGAGCAGGGGATGTTGATCCCACTCGCCGCCGACGGCCTGAAGGATCCCGCCACCGGCGTGCGCGGCTGGAACCAGAAGGCCGACGTCGGTTTCCAGCCCGTCGGCCACGGGCTGTTCTATGTCTCCGCCAACGCCGCAATCGATGGCAAGCAGACCGCCGATCTTACTCTGATGCGCTGGACTGGCGACGCACAGGCGCCATTTGCACCGGCTACGGAGGAAGATGCGCGCGCCCTGACCGCCGCCCCGGCTGGTCGGTGATCTCGCGACAACTTCAGGTTCTGGCTAAGCCGGACTGTCACAATAGATGGCTAGGCAGGTTTCCGAACCGAGGGGCGCCTGCGCCGGGGTTAGCGCAATATTCAGCCAGCGGATGACGGATGAGCAGCGCCGACAGGGATAGGACACTGTGGTTCCTGCGGAACATCCTTCCGCATGAGCCGGCGCTGCGGGGCTGGCTGTCGCGCGGGGCCTTGCCCGGCGTCGACGCCGACGACATCATCCAGGAAGCCTATTCGATCCTGGCCGAGCTCGAGTCGGTCGACGGCATCCGCCATCCCCGCGCCTATCTGTTCCAGGTCGCGAGATCGATCATCACGCGCCATGTCCGCCGCGCTCGGATCGTGCCGATCCATGCGGTCGAGGACCTCGAGCGGCTGGACCCGCTGGACGACGAAGCCTCGCCCGAGCAGCGCACGATCGATCGGGACGAGCTGCGGCAGCTGGCGCGCGCGATCGCCGCCATGCCGGCGAAGACGCAAGAGGCCTTCGTGTTGCGTCGCGTCCGGGGACTGTCGCAGCGCGAGGTGGCGGCGCGCATGCGCATTTCGGAGAACACCGTCGAGACGCACATCTCCCGAGGCGTGCTTTTCTTGATTGATTGGTTCGGGCGTGGCGGAAACAAGCGGTCCCAAACCTCTAAGACGATGAACCGGGAGAGCGCCTCGAGACATGGCCGTGCGAGAAACCCATCGCGACATTGACCGCGCGGCGTCCGAATGGGCGGCGCGGCAGGATCGCGGCCCGCTCTCGCCGGACGAGGACGCGGCGCTGGAGGCTTGGCTGCGGGGCGATCCCCGCCGCCGGGGCGCGCTGCTGCGCGCGCGCGCCGTGTCGTTGATGAGCGAGTCGGCCCAGGCCCTGGGTCCCGACTTCGATCCCGAAACCTTCGCGGAGCCGCGGCGCCCGAGGCTGTCGCGCCGCGGGGTGCTGACAGGCTCCGGCGCGGCGGTGGCGGCCGCCTCCCTGGTCGCCTTTGGCCTGGCGAGTTCGGCCGCCGGCGCGGTGGTCAGCACCGAGCGCGGCGAGATCCGTCTGGTGCCGCTGAAGGACGGATCGACCGTCCTTCTGAACACCGAAAGCCGCATCCGCGTCCGCTATGACGAGGGGCGACGCGAGGTCACCCTGCTGACGGGCGAGGCCTATTTCTCGGTCGCCCGCGACGAGCGGCGGCCGTTCGTGGTCGAGGTGGACGGTCGCAAGCTGCGGACGACGCAGGCGGGCTTCCGCGTTCGCAAGTTGGACAAGGCTCCGGTCGACCTGCTGGTCAGCCAGGGGCGGGTCGATGTCTCCGCCGCCCCGCTCTTTGGCGCAGGCAAGGTGTTGGCGGTCAGCGCCAACACCCGGTTGGCCTTGGCCGACGCGGTCCACCATTCCGCCGAACGGCCTCGTCCGATCGCGCCCGAGGCGGTGACCCGCGAACTGGCCTGGCGCGATGGCAAGCTGGCGTTCGAGGGCGAGACCCTCAGCCAGGCCGCCTTAGCCTTCGCGCGCTACAGCGACACCCGGATCGAGATCCGCGACCCCGCCCTGGCCCGCGAGCCTGTCACGGGCCTCTTCGCCGCCAGCGACCCGGTCGGCTTCAGTCGCGCCGTGGCTCAGGTCTTCGACGCGCGCCTGCAGAGAGACGGCGACACGGTTGTGCTGAGCCGCGGCGCACAACCTCCTGCTGCGGCGCAATAAGAAGTTTTTGCAACAGATAGCGGAAGGGGGCGGGGCGACGGCTCTCAACCCGCAACGTCGCGAGCAACGCGATGCTTGGGGGTTCGTACAGCCAATGATTTCTCGGTCTTCTCTTCTGGCCTGCGGGGCGTCGCTGGTCGCCATGGCGATCGCCGCGCCGGCGTTCGCGCAGGATCGCGTCTTCGATGTCCCGGCCCAGGCGGCCGTCCGCGCCATCCCGGAGCTGGCCCGCCAAGGCCAAGTGCAGATCATCGCTCCCGCGCGCCAGTTGGAGGGCATCCAGACCCCGGCGGTGAAGGGGACGATGGACGTTCGCACGGCCCTGAGCCGTCTGATCGCCGGCACGCCGCTGCAGATCGACACTGACGACGGTCAGATCATCACCCTGCGATCGACCGCGAGCGTCTCCCGCCCCCAGTCCGGAGTCGGTAGCGGCAGCGTTCGAGGCCGCGTCCTCAACACCGCCACCGGCGAATACGTCCGCAACGCCGAGATCCGGGTCGAGGGCGCGCCGATCGTCGCCTATTCGGAAGAGGACGGCGACTTCCGCCTGACCGGCGTCCCGTCCGGCGACGTGACGGTGAAGGTCAAGTACGCGGGCCTGCAGGAGGCCACGCTGGTCGTCTCCGTCGCCCCGAACCAGACCGCCAATCTCGACGTGTCGCTGAGCCCGCTGTCCAGCCTGGACCAGGTCGAAGCGGTGACGATCACCGCCAAGCGCGACGGTCAGGCCTCGGCCATCATGGAGCGTCGCGCCTCGACCAACGCCAAGACCGTCGTGGCGGCCGACAACTTCGGCGCCCTGACCATGGGCGACGTCGGCGAGTTCATGAAGAACATGCCTGGCATCTCGCTGGACTACACCGAGGTCGACGCCACCGCCGTCCGCATCGGGGGCCTCGATCCCAAGTACTCGACCTTCACGACCGACGGCGCGCGCATGGCGACGGCGACGTCGAACAACAACAGCGGCCGCCAGAACTCGTTCGAGCAGATGTCGATCACCGGCGTCGACTCGATCGAGCTGAACAACACGCTGCAGGCCAACATGGACGCCGACAGCCCCGGCGGCGCGATCAACCTGCGCAGCAAGTACGCCTTCCAGCGCACCAGCCGCCTGCTGCGCTTCCAACTCGGCGGCGTGGGGACGTCGGACAGCGAACTGTCGCGCAAGTATCTGCCGGACGACAAGAAGCACTCGACGATCTTTCCCTCGGCCCAGGTCGGCTATGCCGACGTGTTCCTGGACGGCCGGCTGGGGATCGCCTTCAACGCCAGCTACAACGCCAACTACGTCCAGCAGGACCGCATCCAGACCGACTGGTCCTACCTCGCCAGCGGCCGGGTCATTCCCTATCAGGTGATGTGGCGTCCGGGCCCCAAGCTGACACACCGCAAGGCCGCCAACCTCAGCGTCGACTACAAGCTGACAGACCAGTGGGCCCTGTCGCTGCGCTCGACCTACTCATTCTACGACGTCGAGTACTTCAACCAGTACACCTACCTGATCTTCGGCACGACCAGCGCGTCCCAGACGACGGCGGACTCGACCCCGACCCACATCGTGGTCAATCCGAACGGGACCAGCACCCGCCTGCACACCCAGTACTCGCACCGCTACGCCGGCACGCCCTCGTGGCTTGTCGCGCCGAAGCTGGAATATCGCGGCGACACCTGGGAGGCGCTGCTGCGCGGCAGCTATTCCACCTCGGAATTCAACTTCCGGGACAACTCGAAGGGCTTCTTTCAGCGTACGGACAGTTACCTGACGCGCATCGGCTTCACGCTGGACCGCGCCTCGGAAGACTCGAACGCCTGGACCCTGCGCCAGACCGCCGGCCGTCCCTGGGGCGACCCGACCAGCTTCAATCGCGACGATGACATTGGCAACAACATCCGCACGTCGGAGTCCGACGCGCAAAACCAGATGTACGGCCTGAACTTCGACCTGAAGAAGAAGCTGAGCATCGGCGACGTGCAGCTGAAGGTCCTGGCCGGCGCCGCCTTCCGGACCAACGTCTGGAAGACCAACGAGGGCTCCTACCAGCAATTCCAATATGTCGGCCAGACCGGCGACCTGACCCAGAAGGCGCCGGAGGCGGTCATTCCCTGGACTCAGAACTACCAGTTCAAGATCCTGGGCTTCGACGCCGGCAATATGAACGACCAAAACTGGCGCGCGGACAGCAACTATGCGGTCTACGACATCTACAAGGCTCATCCGGAGTACTTCGTCCCGGACACGGTGGGCAATCTCAAGCGCCGCCTCGACAACAACAAGAAGGTCGGCGAAGAGATCAACGCCGCCTATTTCGAGGTCCAGCCGCGCATCGGCAAGGCCTCGTTCGACTTGGGCCTGCGCTACGAAAAGACCAAGACCGACGCGCGCGTCGCCGCGATCCGGCCGGCGAAGGAGGTGACCGCCGCTGGTCTGTCGACCAGTACGGTCCCGGGTCTGCTCTATCAGTATCGCAACGGGACCTACACGACCCGCCACGGCGAATATGACGACTGGTTCTGGAGCGGCGGCGCCAAGTACGACTTCACTAAGAAGCTGGTCGGCCAACTGGCCTTCAGCCAGTCGATCCTGCGCCCCGACTACGGCAACCTGGGCGGCGTGGTCTCGGTCAATGACAACACCCTGATCGTTACGGTGCCCAACCCGCTGCTGAAGCCCGAGCACTCGACCAAGTACTTCGCCAGCCTGCAGTACTATCTGGAGCCGTCGGGCGTGATCGGCGTCTCGGCCTACAAGCTCGACGTCAAGGACATGCAGGTCACCGGCGTCACGGTGAACCCCGAGGATGTGGGCTATAATCCCGCGGACTACGCCGGCTATGCGTTCCGCGCCGCCCAGAATCTGCCGGGAACCAACACCAACAAGGGTCTGACGCTGGAATACGACCAGCAGCTGACCTTCCTGCCGGGCGTGCTGCGGGGCCTTGGCCTGCGGGCCTCGATCACCAAGATCGACCCCGACGGCGAGCGCGTCAGCCTGCCCAAGACCTCGGGCAACTGGGGCCTGCGCTACAGCTATGGCAAGTTCGACGTCCAGCTGACCGGCAACGCCCAGTCGAAGTACCGGACCAGCGCGCTCAGCAACACGCCGACCACGGCCAACAACGGCATCCTTTACCATGCCGCCCGTGAGCTCTGGAACGTCAGCGCCAGCTATAAGATCAACAAGCAGTTCGAGGTCATGCTGGCCGGCCGGAACATCTTCAACGCGCCGGACGTAATCTACTCAAACGTTCGCAGCCGGGTGCAACAGTACAGCATCTATGGCTCGATGTGGAACATCGGCGTCAAGGGCTCCTTCTAGACTTTCCCCGACCGACTTATCTCCCGCGGCTTGCCGGCCGCGGGAGTTTCTTTTGCGGAGGACCTTCCCATGGCTCCAAGGATCGATCGTCGCAGTCTGATCGCCGGAGGCCTCGGCTTGGCCGGCCTGACTCTGCCCGCGGGTCAGGCGTTCGCACGGCAGGTGCTGGGCGCGACCGGCTTCACCCACAACGTGGCCAGCGGCGAGCCCGCTGCCGACTCCATGCTGCTGTGGACGCGCTACGTCCCTGCGGCGGACGCCAACATTGTTCGCCTCGAGGTCGAGGTCGCCCTGGACCCGGGCTTCGCGAAGGTGGTTTCGGGGGGCGTTGTCCGCACCGGCGCCCATCGCGACTGGACCGCCAAGGTGACGGTCGACGGCCTGAAGCCGGGGACCGCCTACTGGTATCGCTTCATCGCGCCGGACGGGACCAGGTCACCCGTCGGCCGGACCAAAACCCTGCCGCAAGGCCCGGTGAACCGCTTCGGCCTGGCCGTCTTCTCGTGCTCGAACCTGCCCTACGGCTGGTTCAACGCCTACGCCCACGCCGCCGCGCGTCCGGACTTGGATCTTTGGCTGCACACCGGTGACTACCTCTATGAATACGGTTCGGCCTCGATCAAGGAGGCCGACCTCGTCGCCGGCCGTCTGCCCGAGCCCTCGACCGAGATCCTGGCCATCGCCGACTATCGCCTGCGCTTCGCCAGCTATCGCGCCGATCCTGACTTGCAGCGCTTGCACCAGATGGCCCCGATGGTCGCGCTGTGGGACGACCACGAGTCGTCCAACGACAGCTGGGAGGGCGGCGCCCAGAACCATCAGTCGGACAAGGAAGGCGACTGGAATCTGCGCCGCGCGGCGGCCATGCAGGTCTATCGCGAGTGGATGCCGGTCTCCGACGAGCCCTGGAAGGCCTATCCGATCGGGACGTTGGCGACCCTCTACCGCACGGAGTCTCGCCTTCTGGCTCGCACGAAGCCGGCCAATATAGATGCGGTTTTTAAGGCCGCTGATGCCGACGCCGCGCTCAAGGCGTTCCGCGACGGCGTCTGGAAAGATCCCTCAGCGACCATGATGGGCTCTACGCAGGAAAGCTGGCTGGCCCATCAGATGAAGACCAATCCCGGCTGGCAGATGGTCGGCATGGGCACGATCCTTGGCCGGACCGTCATGCCCAAGGACGCTGTGGACTGGCTGCGACCGACCGTCTCCGACAAGAAGGTCGCCAGCTATCGCAACGACATTCGCGCCGCCGCCCAGGGCCTGCCGATGTGGATGGACCGCTGGGACGGCTATCCCGCCGCCCGCTCACGCCTGCTGCGGTCGGCCCAAACCGCCGACGCCGATCTCGTCATGCTGTCGGGCGACAGCCACAACGCCTGGGCTTTCGGCCTGATCGAGGACGGCCGTCCCGCTGGCGTCGAGTTCGCCGGCCATGCGGTCACCTCAAACGGCCTTGAGGGCGATATGGGCGCTGATCCCGAGGTGGTCGCGCGCGGCTTCATGGCGGCTAATCCCGAGATGAAGTGGGCGAACACCAGCCAGCGCGGCTACATGATGATCGAGGTCACTCAGAAGCGCGTGACTGGGGAGTGGCTATTCCTGAAGACGATCAAGGACCGCGACACCACGCTGGCTGGAACGCACCGGATGTCGGTCGAGCGTGGGCGGAAGGCGTTCACTGTCTAGGCCGGATGAACGCGAAAAGAGCCGGCGCGCTGACTAGGGGCGCTTCAGTCTCCATAGCGCGGCCTGCGATGCGATCTTGGGCGGCACGTCGATCCGTAGCACGCGGCACTCTTTCGTTCGTCCAGAGGCGAAGGCCGGCGTTGTGACGACGCTATCCCAGATCGCGTTGCCGGCGCGGTCCTCCGCAATGACGACAAGGCGCCGGATGGGCATGCCCGGAGCGCGGCGGCACAGCCATCCGCGGAGGATCTGATTGTCATCGGCCGTGCGGTCGAGACCAATCGCCTTCACGATGAAGGCGCGGCTTCCGATATCACCGACGACGACGTTGGCGGACGACGCGGCAGGGGAGAGCGCCAGGGAAAGCGCCAGGCCGATGGCGGTGATCATTGCGAGGCCTTCTCTTCGGACAGCCAGAGTTCATGTGCGTCCAGGGCTAGCCGAAGCAGCGCGTTCTGGGCGGCGGCGCGGGCCGAAACCTCGGTCCGACGCGCCTCGAAAAGCTGGCGGCGGGCCGCCAACAGATCCGTCAGGTCCCGCTCGCCAAGGGCGTAGGCGCGCTGCACCCGATCGGCGGCCTGGGCCGCGGCGGCGGTGGCTTGGCTGGCCCGCGCCCAGGCCGCAAGACCCGACCGGGCCTTGGCCACATCGTTGCGTCCCTCGGCTTCGACGTTGCGGACCACCATCCGATAGCGCGCCTCGGCGGCGGAGGCTGACGCGGACTGGCGTTCGGCCGTGGCCGAGCGTCCGACGCTTCCGAACGGAATGCTGACCGTGAGCCCGGCGCCGGTCTCGGCGCCGCCGCGCTCATTAAAGACTCGAAGGCCGACGGTCGGATCGGGCCGCTGGTCAAGGCGAGCCCGCCGGGCCAGGGCGCTGTCGCGGTCCGCCAACGCCTTGGCGATGGTGATCTCGTGGCTGCGCGCGATGACCACGGGAATCCAGTCGTCCAGGGCGCGAGTCGGCGCCACCGGTTCGGAAAGGGGCGGAGCGCGGGGCGGAGTCAGGCCGGGGTACAGCATGTCGATCGCCGATCGCGCGGCCTCGGCGCGTCCTTGAGTTTCGGCCAGGGTCGCTTGGGCTCGCGCCAAGGCCGCCTGCGCCAATTCGAGCTCAAGCTGGGACGCGTCCTTCAGCTCGACCCGCCGCCGCAGCGCCGCGACTTCTCTTTCATCGACCGCGATTTCGTCGCGATCCACCAAGATGCGGGCCTCGGCCTCCAGCCATTCGATCCAGAGGCCGGCGAGGCGCAGCGAGGCTTGGTGACGGGCGTCGTCTACGCTGTCGCGCGCCGCGAGCGCGCCGGCCGCGCCGGCCGCCAGATCCAGCGCGCGCTTGCCCGGAGAGCGGAGGGCCCGACTGGCTTGCACGGACCATTCCGCGAAATCACCTTCCCCTCGGATCCGGCGGCGGTCGCTCGAAAGACCGATGATCGTCTCGTACGGACCCGCGGCGAGACCGCGTCGTTCGGCCTCGGCGCCGCGCTCCAGGGCCCGGGCCTCCGCCAGCTCGGGCGAAGCTTCCAGCGCCGCCAGAATGAGCGCGTCGCTCGGCAGGAAATCCGGTCGGCTCCAACCGGGGGCGGCGGCCGTCGCGGGCGTGGCCAGGGCGAGACCGGCCGCGGCGGCGAGAAGAAGGGCTTTCACGATCAGGCCTCCGGCACCGCCGCCCCTCGCTCGACGCCGAAGCGGCGATAGAGGATGGGCAGCAGGATCAGGGTGAGCAGGGTGGAGGTCACCAGACCGCCCACCACGACGATGGCGAGCGGACGCTGGATCTCGGAACCGGGGCCAGTGGCGGTCAGGAGCGGGACCAGACCCAGCGCCGTGATGCTGGCGGTCATCAGGACCGGACGCAGCCGTCGGCGCGCGCCCTCCGTGACGGCGGTGGTCACGTCGCGGCCTTGCTGCACCAGCTCATTGAAGTGCGAGACCAGGACCAGCCCGTTGAGAACCGCGATGCCGAGGAGGGCGATCAGCCCCACGGACGCCGGGACCGACAGGTACTCGCCCGAGATCCACAGCGCCACGATGCCGCCGATCATCGCGAACGGGATGTTGGCCAGGATCAGCAGCGATTGCCGTGTCGATTTCAAGCTAATGAAGAGAACCAGAAAAATCAGGCCCAGCGCCATCGGCACCACCACGCCGAGACGGGCCGCGGCGCGCTTCTGGTTCTCGAACTGGCCGCCCCAGGCGATGCGATAGCCAGGGGGCAGGGGGACATCGCGGGCGACGTTGGCCTGCGCTTCCTTGACGAAGCCGACAAGGTCGCGGCCCTGCACGTAGGCCTGGATCACGGCGAAGCGGGAGGCGTTCTCGCGATCGATCTTGACCGGCCCCTCCCGGCGCTCGATGCGCGCCACGTCGCCGGCGCGCAGGAGGCCGCCGTCGGGCGTGGCGATCTGGGCCTGTTCGAACTGGGCCGGGTCGTCGCGAAGATCCCGCGGGCCGCGCACCAGGATCGGCGTGCGCTTGCCTTGTTCGAAGACCACGCCGGCCGGCGCGCCCTCTAGCTGGGCGCGCAGTTCCTGCTGCAACGTCTCGGCCGAGAGGCCGGCGCGGACCGCCGCGGCGCGATCGACGTCCAGCTGGAGATAGGTCACGCTGTCGCCGGCCACGGTGTAGACGTCGGACGCGCCGCGCGTCTTCTTCAAGGTCTCCTCGATCCGTCCCGCAAGATCGCCCAGGGTCTGGAGGTCGGGGCCAAACACCTTCACGGCCAGGTCGCCCCGGCTGCCGGTCAGCATTTCCGAGACGCGCATCTCGATGGGCTGGGTGAAGGTGGCTTCCACGCCGGGGAACTGGGCGGCGACCTTGCGGATCTCCTCCGTCAGCCAGGCCTTGTCCTTCTTCCGCCAATCCTTGCGGTCGGCCAGGACGAGGAAGCTGTCGGTCTCATTCAGGCCCATGGGATCGAGGCCCAGCTCGTCGGAGCCAACACGGGCGACGATGCGCTTGACCTCGGGCACCTGCGCCAGGATCGCGCGCTGCACGGCCATGTCCTGCTTGGCGCTGGCGTCCAGATTGATCGACGGCAGCTTGGCCAGCTGCATCAGGATGGCGCCTTCATCCATGGTCGGCATGAAGCTCTTGCCGATCAGGACATAGGCGATCGCCGCCAGAACCATGCCGCCGCCGGCCGCCGCGAAGACGGGCTTGGGGCGGGCCAAGGCGCGGGCCAGCTGGCGCTCGTAGAAGGGGCCGATCCGGCGCATGATCCAGGACTCCCGGTGCGCGTGCGCCTTCAGGAGCAGGGAGGCCAGGACCGGGATCACCGTGAACGACAGCAGGAGCGATGAGCCCAGGGCGAAGACGATTGTCAGGGCCACCGGCGCGAACAGCTTGCCTTCCAGCCCCTGCAGGCTGAGCAACGGCAGGAAGACGAGGCAGATAATCAGCACGCCCGACGTGACCGGCGCGGCGACCTCGGCGACGGCTTCATAGATCACGTGCAGCCGCCGCGAGCCGGTCAGGGCGGGGTTGTCGAGGCGCTCCACGGTGTTCTCGACCACGACGACGGCGGCGTCGACCAGCATGCCGATGGCGATGGCCAGGCCGCCCAGGCTCATCAGGTTCGCCGAGAGCCCGAACGCCTTCATCAACAGGAAGGTGGTGAGCGCCGCCAGGGGCAGGGTCACCGCGACCACGGTCGCCGCGCGAAGGTCGCCGAGGAACAGCAGCAGCAGGATGACGACCAGAACGGTGGCTTCGACCAGGGCCTCGTTGACTGTGCCTGTGGCGCGCTCGATCAGGTCGGAGCGATTATAGAAAGGCCTGACCGTCACGCCCCTGGGCAGGGAAGGTTGGATTTCCTGCAAGCGCGCTTCGACCGATTTGACGACCGTCTTGGCGTCGGCGCCCCTCAGGGCGATCACGATGGCCTCCGCGGTTTCCTCTCGGCCGCTTTCGGTGACCGCGCCATAGCGTGTCAGGGCGCCTTCGCTGACCTGGGCCAGGTCGCCGAGCCGCGCCGTTCCTCCGCCGGGCAGCGACACCGCCGTGTCACGCAGATCATCCAGGCTCGTAATCGCGCCAGCCACGCGCACGACCAGGGCCTCTTCGCCTTCGTTGAGACGACCCGAGCCATCGTTGCGGTTGGAGGCGGGAATGGCGTCGACGATCGCCTGGGCGGTCAGGCCCGCAGCCGCCAGCGCCGCGGGGTCGGGCGAGACTTCGAAGGTCTTGGCCCGGCCGCCCAGCACATTCACGTCGGCCACGCCCGGGAGGCCGCGCAGGGCTGGGCGAATGGTCCAGTCCAGCAGGGTGCGCTTCTGCTCGAGGGTGAGGCCCTCGCCCTCGAGCGTGAACATGAAGATGTCCGACAGGGGCGTGGAGATCGGAGACAGGCCGCCGCTGACGCCGGCGGGGAGGGCGCCCATGGCGTTCGACAGACGCTCGGCGGTCTGTTGCCTGGCCCAGTAGACATCCGTTCCTGGCGCGAAGTCGATCGTCAGGTCGGCGATGGCGTACTTGGCCGTTGAGCGAAGCATGGCTTGCTTGGGAATGCCCAGCAGCTCCATCTCCAGCGGCGTGATGACCTGGCTCTCGACCTCCTCGGGGGTCATGCCCGGGGCCTTGAGAATAATCTTCACCTGGGTCGGCGAGATATCTGGAAACGCGTCGACGGGCAGCTTCAGGAACGCGTTGACGCCCAGTCCCACCAGGGCGATCGCCAGCACGGCGGCCAGCAGGCGCTGCGAGAGCGCGAAGGCGATGAGCTTGCGCATCCTAGTGGCCCAGCGCCGACTTCAGCTGGGACGCGCCCGAGGCCGCGACGCGCGCGCCGCTCGAAAGTCCCGTGACCACCGCTTCCGCGCCCGCCACGCCCGCCACGGTGACCGGACGGGCCTCGTAGCCGGCGGCCGTCTTGACGAAGACGCGCGCGCCGGCGTGGTCCTGCACCAGCGCGCCGCGCGGGATGGCCTGGGCTGCGGCGGGAGCAGGGCTCAGGAGCGTGAGGGTCACCGTCTGGCCGGGCGCGAGTCCGCCGGTGGCGCTGAGTTCGGCCCGGAGCGGCAGCGAGCGGGTCTTCGAGTCGATGCTGGCGCCCAAGGCGACGATCCGGCCGCTCACGTCGCCAACCCGCATCGGATAGCCGACCTTGAGCTTGCGGGCGATCTCGGGAGAGACATGCGCCTCGACCCAGAGACGGTCGGCGCTGTCCAGCGTCACGGCCGGCGCCATGGCCTCCAGGCCGCCTCCGGGCTGAGCCGTGATGGCCGCCACGCGCCCGGCGGCGGGGGCCCGCAGGACGTATTCGCCGCTTGCCCCTCCGGCGCCGGACAGCAAGCGGCGACGCTCGTTGACCATGGCGCGGGCCTGGGCGAGACGGGCCTGCGCCTCCTCGGCGCGGGCGCCGGCGATCACGCCCTCGCTCGCCAGCTGTTGCAGGCGACGCGCCGAGGCCTCGGCGACCCGGAGTTCGGCCTGATTCTGGATGAGCTCCGATGACAAGGAGAGAGCCTCGCGGCTGAAGAGCGTCACCAAGGGCGCGCCCGCCTTGACCGCTTGTCCCTCCAGCACATGGACGCGCATCACCGTGCCGGCGAACGGCGCGGCGACGACACGGCGACCGTTCAGAGGCGGGGTGACGGCGCCAGGCAGCGCCGCCACGGGGGCGTTGGAGGCCGGCTTGGCGACAGCCAGGACGATGCCCATCGCCTTCTCCTGCGACGCGCTCAAGGTCACGGGCGCGGCGGCGGACGCCGTCGCGGTCGAGAGCGCGGCGACGAGCGCGGCGGCAAGTAGGGGGCGAGCAGGGGGCATCGGCTCCTCGAAGGGCTTGAACCGGACCCAGATGCGCCGCCAGCCTGAAGCCTGTCTGGAACGAAGCTGAAACGAACCTGAAAGCGCTTAGTCAGGTTCGTTTCAGGCGCTGGTGTTATGGATGGCCAACAGTCAAGGGAGGCCCGCCATTCGCGTCCTGCTCGTCGAAGATGATCCCGAGATCGCCCGCCGGCTTGTCGCGGCGCTGGCGGAGGCGAGCTTCGTCGTCGAGCATGCCGGCGATGGCGAGACCGGCCTCCTGCTGGGCCGGACCAACGACTTCGACGCGGTGGTTCTGGATTTGGGCTTGCCGCGCCTGCCGGGCTTGGAGGTGCTGAAGCAATGGCGCCGAGAAGGCCGCGACATGCCCGTGCTGGTGCTGACAGCGCGCGATGCCTGGACCGACCGGGTTGATGGCCTGAACGCCGGCGCCGACGACTATCTTGGCAAACCCTTCCAGAACGCCGAGGTGGTGGCGCGCTTGCGGGCGCTTACGCGACGCTCGGCGGGGCGCTCTTCGCCAGTCATGCGACGCGGCGACATCGTGCTCGATCCAGAGGCGGGCACTGTCCAACGGGGCGACGAAGCCGTCGAGTTGACCGCCCGTGAGCTCAAGGTCCTGGCTTACCTGATGCACCGCGCTGGTCGCGTCGTGTCCCAGGGCGAACTGATCGACCACGTCTACAGCCTGGATGAGACGCGCGAGTCGAACACGATCGAGGTCTATGTGGCCCGCCTGCGCAAGAAGCTGGGCAAGGACGCGATCCGTACGATCAGAGGCCTGGGGTACAAGTTCGCCTGATGCGACAGCTCTGGACCAGTTTCCGCACCCGTCTGATCGTCGGCGCCGCCATCTGGATTATCGCGGGCCTGGCCGTTAGCGGCTTTCTGCTGTCGGAACTGTTCAAGGCCCACGTGACCCAGCAGTTCGACGACGAGTTGCACGGCCATGCCGCCGAGCTGGCGGCGCTGATCGAACTCACCCCGGACGGCAAGCTGGTCTTGCATCGACGTCTCAGCGATCCCCGGTTTCTGCCCAGGGACTCGGGGTTCTATTGGCGGGTCGAGGCTCAGAGCGGCCAAGCGATCACCTCGCCGTCGCTGGCGGGACGCGACTTGCCGCTGCCCGGGCCGTTTCCGCCTTCCGGGGCCGAACGGCATGTCTTTGTCGATGGTCCCTCGGGGCAGTTGCGTCTGGTCGAACGATCGGTGGCCACGCCGAACGGTCCGCCGCTGCGCCTGGGCATTGGCGTTGATCAGCGTCTCCTCGACGAGGTGCTGGGGCGGTTCAACTGGACTCTTTTTCTGTCGCTGACGATCGTCGCTTCCGGTCTGATCGCCGCAGCGATGCTGCAGGTTTGGTTTGGCCTACGCCCGCTGAGCCGCATGCGCCATGCGTTGTCGGCTGTTCGGATGGGCCAAGCCAGCCGACTTCCCGAGGATCTTCCCAGCGAAGTGCGTCCCCTGGCGGTCGACCTCAATGCGCTGCTCGAGGGCAATCTCGAGATGCTGCGGCGCGCTCGCACCCAGGCCGGCAATCTGGCCCATGCGCTCAAGACGCCGCTCGCCATTCTGACGGATGAGGCCGAACGCATGAGGGCGTCGGGCCAGGTGGAAGCCGCCGAGGTGATCATCCTGCAGTGTGAGCGGATGCGGCGTCAGATCGACTATCAGATCGCCCGGGCCCGCGCGGCGGCGCTGAAGCGCGCCCCCGGCGTGGCCGCCGATGTGCGATCGACGCTGGGCCCCATCGTCATAGCCCTGTCGCGCCTCTACGCGCGCCGCGACGTGTCGTTCGCCGTCGCCTACGAGGATCAGCCCGTGGTCGCGGTGGACGCCCAGGACTTGAGCGAGATCCTCGGCAATGTGCTCGACAACGCGGGCAAGTGGGCGCGGTCGCGGGCGGAGGTCCTGGTTCGCCGCCGGGGCGACTTCGCTGAAATCATCATCGACGATGACGGGCCGGGCTTGCCGCCCGAGAGCTACGAGCACGTTTTTGGCCTTGGCGAGCGACTGGATGAGCGAACGCCTGGGCATGGCTTGGGCTTGTCGATCGTGCGGGATCTGGTGGGGCTCTACGAAGGTCGCGTGGCGCTGGATGTCGCGACGCTTGGCGGACTGCGTGTGACCCTGACCTTCCCCGCGATCACTCAGTAGGTTGGCGTCTGCCCCTACGCCACCAGGGACGGGCCGGAATGACACGAGCGGCGACGGTCAATCTGAGGCCGATATCGCCTCGCGCAGAGAGCCGTTTTCTGTCGCCGTCAATCCTTTTATTGGGGTAATTTTTTGCCTTGGCCTTGGGCAAGTGGGCCCATTTGGGGGTGTCTATTTGATCAACCCTGCGCCTGTTGTCAGAAAAATTCCATTTTAAAACTCGACTAATTTGATGGGGTTGGGGCTCGTCCGATCCATTCGTGTTCGGAATGTGGCGTGAGCCATGCCCCGCTCTCTCGGGAGTGGGGCAGGGGGCGGCTCGCGCGTTGCGTTTATTGGAGGGGCTTACATGATCATCAATCACCGCAAGCTGGTGCTTGCCACCACGGCGCTTTGCGCCGCGGGTTTCTCCGCCCACGTTTGGGCGCAGACGGCGCCGCCGGCAGGGGCGGAACCCACCGAGATCGAGGCCGTCGTGGTCGTCGGCTCGCAGATCAAGGGCGCGAAGGTCAACGCGGCCCTGCCGGTGACGGTGGTCGGCGAGGACCAGATCGGAGCGTCCGGCGCCGTGTCCGGCGACGAGCTCTTCCGATCGATCCCGCAGATGGGCGACGTCAACTTCAACGCCCAGTACCTGCCGGGCAGCAGCAACAGCGCCCGGGGTGACGTCGGTTCGGTGAACCTGCGCAACCTGGGCATCGGCAACACCCTGGTGCTGCTGAACGGTCGTCGCGTGGTCACCCACCCGACCAGCCAGGCCAATGACAACCTGGTGCCGGTGCTGACCTACAACACCAGCGCCATTCCGGTGACGGGCCTCAAGCGAATGGAAGTGCTGCGCGACGGCGCCGCGGCCATCTACGGCGCGGACGCCGTGGCCGGCGTGGTCAACACCGTGCTGCGCGACGACGTCGACGGCTTGACCGCCTCGAGTCAGTACGGTTTCGCCGAGGGGACGAACCTCAAAGAGTACAACTTCAACGCCTTCGGCGGGAAGAACTTCGCCGACGGCCGCGGCAATGTCAGCGCCTTTGTCTCGTACGACCAGCGCACGCGCATGCGCTCGACGGACCAGGACTACACCGCTTCGTCTGACCGCCGTCCGCTGTTCGCCGGCACTCGCTTCGACGGCGTCGCCAGTCTTGATGGTCGCAGCACCACAACGCCCTGGGCCTATGTCCAGACTCCGCAGAGCTTCGGAACCGTGCGCCAGGGAACCACGGCCCTGACCAGCGGCGCCGGCTACTTCCACATCCAGCCTTCGACCTTCGCCGGATGCCAGCTGAACATCAGCGGCGGCATGTGCATCGACGACGGCGCGCTGGCGACCTCGGGCGTCGATCGCAACCTGCGCTTCAACTCAGCGTCCCTGGGCACGACGGTGATCCCGGAGCTGAAGCGCACAAACGTCTTCTTGACCGGCCACTACGACATCTCCGACGACCTGACCGTCTTCGGCGAACTGGGCCTCTACCACGCCAAGACCAGCGCCCTGCAGGCGCCGATCGCCACGCTGTCCTCGGGCGTGATCAGCATCCCGGCCAGCAACTACTGGAACCCCTTCGGCCCGATGACCTTCGCCAACGGGACGGCCAACCCCAACCGTCTGCCCAATCTGAACGTCCCGGCCAGCGGCTTGCCGCTGACCCTGCGCGGCTACACCTTCGCCGACCTGGGCCTGACCCATGTCGACGTCACCAACGACCAGTATCGGGTGCTGGGCGGCGTCCGCGGCCGGAAGTTCGGCTTCGACTGGGAATCGGCTCTGGTCTATTCGGAAGCCACCGCCGACGACATCAGCGACAACATCTCCAACACCAAGCTCCACGCCCAGCTGGCCCTGTCCACGCCCGACGCCTACAATGTCTTCAACGGCTCGGACATCAACAATCCCAGCGGCGCGGACACCACCCGCAACAGCGAAGCGGCCATCGACGCCATCCGCGTCAAGATCAAGCGCCGCACCAAGAGCACCTTGGCCTCTTGGGACTTCAAGGTCTCCAGGCCCGACCTCTTCAGCCTGCCGGCCGGCGACGTCGGCGTGGCCTCGGGCGTTGAGGTGCGTCGCGAGACCCAGATGGATGACCGCGACAAGCGCATCGACGGGACGATCACCTTCACCGACCCGATCAGCGGCGCGGTGTTGAGCGACCTGATCAACTCCAGCATGAACCCCGACACCAAGGGTCACCGTTCGGTCGCCTCGACGTATATCGAGTTCGCCGTTCCCCTGGTTTCGCCCGAGATGTCGATCCCGCTGGTCCATCGCCTGGATCTGCAGCTGGCGGGTCGCTACGAGCACTACAGCGACTTCGGCAACACGGCGAAGCCCAAGATCGCCGGCGCCTGGGACCTGATCGACGGCGTCCGGATCCGCGGTTCGTGGGCCAAGGGCTTCCGGGCGCCGAACCTGGAGCAGATCAACGCCACCGTAGTGTCGCGGTCCAACACCCGCACCGACTACGCCTTCTGCGAGGCCGACCTGCGGGCCAAGCGCATCACCTCGTTCGCGGGTTGCTCGCGCTCGTTGCTGACCACGGCGCGCCGGGCCGGCAACCCCGACCTGGATCCCGAAGAGTCCGAGACCCTGTCGTACGGCGTGGTCCTGGAGCCGAAGTTCATTCCTTCCGAATATGGCCGCCTGACCTTCACCGTTGACTACTGGAAGGTGAAGCAGACGGGCCTGATCGGGGTGTTCGGCGAGGGCAACGCCCTGATCCTGGACTACCTGCTGCGCCAGTCGGGTTCGAGCAACCCGAACGTCATCCGCGCCGCCCCGACGGCCGACGACATCGCCGCGTTCAAGGACACCGGCCTCGCGGCCGCCGGTCAGGTTCTGTACGTCAATGACAAGTATACAAATCTGCAGCCGCAGGACGTCGAGGGCCTGGACCTGGGCCTGATGTATCGCCTGAACACCGACAAGCTCGGCGATTTCGATCTCAACGTGAACGCAGCGCACCTGATCAAGTACTATCAGTCGCCATCGCCGGGCATCGCTGAGCTGCTGGCGGCGCGCAGCGCGGGCAAGATCAACGCCGGCACCACCATCAACGGCGGCGGCAACCTGCTGCGGCAGAACGGCAAGACCGATTGGAAGGTCTCGGCCTCGCTGACCTGGCGTTACAAGCAGCTGACCGTCGGCGGCTTCACTCAATACATCGGCGACTACAACGACACGGCCTTGCTCGACTCGGCCGGGTCGCCGTGGGTTGTCGACTCGCAGATCACCGCCAACCTGTATGGCGAGTACGATTTCGCCCAGGCCAACACCAAGCTGCGGCTGGGCGTGCGGAACCTAACCGACAAGGATCCGCCGCTGAGCTCGGCGGGTTATGACGGAACGGTCTATCAGCCGTATGCCCGCTACTGGTACGTCTCGGTCAAGAAGACGTTCTAGGGACGGGGACTCAAGTGACGCATCAGTTCAGCGCTTACCGAGCGCGCTGGCGGGTTTCGAGCGCGCTGGCCGCGCTCGCGCTCGCCGCCGCGCCGGCTGCTTTCGCTCAGACCGCTGGCGCGCCCGCGCCAGCGGCCGCTTCTCCGGCGGCTCTGCTGCCGGTGAAGACCGACGCGGCCAAGAACGCCGTGATCGTGACCTTGCCGCCGCCCGCCGCCGATGGCGTGTCTGGACGGTTCCTCTACCAGCCCAGCCTCAGTGGCGGCCTTGGATCGACGCCAGTCGGCCTGGACCGCGCCGCCACGGGCGAGACCCAGGTGCTGATCTTCCGGCGCGTGGGCAAGAAGGTGCTGATTGCGTTCGAAAACTACGGCTTCCGCGCTGTTGGCGGCGCGCCGGAGGAAGCTCGGACCGTCCAGGACAGCTTTCCGCCCTCGGTCGTCTGGTCTGGCGACGTAGTCGCCGACACCCCGGAGGGCGGCGTGACGGTCGACATCGCCTCGTTCCTGCTGCGCGACGCGTTCGACATCACCGGTGGGCTCAAGCGCGGCAAGCAGGGCGCTTACAAGCTGGCCTCGTCGCTGAGCTATGTCGACCTGCCGCTGACCGGCCTCTTCCCCGACAACCTCGAGTTCGAAACCCGGCAGACCTTCACCGCCGACGAGCCGGGGGGCGAGGTGAACGGCATCGCGCCCGACGGTCGCGCCGTGACCTTTGGCGTCCATCACAGCTTCATCCGTCTGCCGGCGCCGGGGTTCGTCTCGCGGGCCTACGATCCGCGAACGGGCACTTCGGCCCAGGTGCTGTTCGCCGACTACGCCGCGCCGCTGGACCAGCCGATCGTCCAGCGCCTGGCGCGCCGGTTCCGGCTCGAGAAGACCAACCCAACCGCGACCCGCTCGCCGGTCAAGAAGCCCATCGTCTACTACGTCGATCGCGGCGCGCCCGAACCCATCCGTTCGGCTCTGATCGAAGGCGGGCGCTGGTGGGCGAAGGCCTTCGAGGAGGCCGGCTATGTCGACGCCTTCCGGGTGGAGTTGCTGCCCGAGGGCGTCGATCCGATGGACGCGCGCTATAACGTGGTCAACTGGATCCACCGGCAGACCCGCGGCTGGTCGACCGGCACTACCGTGGTCGATCCGCGCACAGGCGAAATCGTCCGTGGCGTCGTCCAACTGGGCTCGCTGCGCGTGCGCCAGGACCGGTTGATCTTCGAGGGCCTTGTCGGCGCGGACAAAACGGGCAAGGGCGGTCCCGACGATCCGATCAATGTCTCGCTGGCGCGTATCCGCCAGCTGTCGGTGCACGAGATCGGCCACACCCTTGGTCTGGCTCACAACTTCGCGGGCAGCACCTATGGCCGCGCGTCGGTCATGGACTATCCCGCGCCGCAGGTGAAGATCCAGGGCGACCGGCTGGACCTCTCCGACGCTTACGCCAAGGGCGTGGGAGCCTGGGATCGTTTCGCGATCAATTGGCTCTACTCGCAGGGCGCGCCGGGCACGAACGAGGCCGCGCGCCTTGATCGGCTGGCGCGCGAGGCCCAGGCCAAGGGGCTTCGCTACGTCACCGACGGGGACTCGCGCAGCGGTTCGGCGGGGCAGCCCTACGGCGCGCTTTGGGACAATGGTCCCGACGCGGTCGCGGAGCTGGATCACGTGCTGGCCGTGCGCAGGCTGGCGCTTAGCCGGTTTGGCCTGGCGAACCTGCCCAAGGGCGCGCCGGCGGCGGACCTGAAGCGTGTCTTGGCGCCGATCTACCTGTTCCATCGCTACCAGGTCGAAGCCGCCGTGAAACTGATCGGCGGCGTCGACTACGCCTACGCCGTGCGCGGCGATGGCCATGAGAGCGCGTCCATCCCGCCGGCCGCCACACAACGCAAGGCGCTGGACGCTCTGCTGCGCACGACCGACGCGGCTGCCCTGGACCTGCCGGATCCCCTCTTGAATCTGCTATCGTCCGGTCAGTCGGGCGCGCGGGACAAGGCCTACGAGATCGAGATCTTTCCGACCTCGGGCCCGGCGATCTTCGACCTGCCGACCGCCGCCGAGATGGCCGCCGACCAGACTGTGTCGCTGCTGCTCAATCCGCAACGGCTGAACCGGGTGGTTGAGCAGAACCGTCGCGATCCGGCCCAGTTGGGCGTGGCCGAGCTGGCCGAGCGCCTGCTGGCGTCCGTCGCGCCGAGCGACGCCGAGGGGCGGCTCGGCGACTTGCGTCGTCGCATCCGCGCTCGCGTCGTCAGCGATCTGATCGAGGCGCAGAGCGACAAGGCGCTCTCGCCGACCGCGGCCGCCCAGATCGACGCGGCGCTGCGGACCTTCGGCAAGACCCTGGCCGCCTATCAGGGCGGCGGGGCTGAGGGCGACCAAGCCGCCATGCTTTCGCGGGCCCTGCTCAGCGACGACGCCGGCGCCAGGCAGGCCCTGGCCGCGCCTCGCGCTGGCGCGGTCGAGACCTTGCCGCCCGGCATGCCGATTGGCGGCGAAGACTGCTGGTTCTGCGCTCCGAGCGCAGGTTTGTAATGCGTACCCCAGAAAGAAAGCGTCCCATGATCGTCCTCCAACTCGGGCTCTCCAAGGCCAGCTTCCGAGGCGCGCTGATCGCCGCCAGCGTCCTGCTGCCGGTGGCGGCCGCCCACGCCGCGACGCCGGCCGTCGCGATCATCAACGCCCAGATTTTCGACGGCACGGGCGCCGCGCCCTACAAGGGTGTTCTGGTGGCGCAGGACGGCCGCATCGTCGATGTCGGCCCCAAGGCGAAGCCGCCAAGGGGCGCCCAGGTGATTGACGCCAAGGGCGAGGCCGTGGTCCCCGGCTTCTTCGACGTCCATACGCACTGGACCCCGGCCGGCGCGCCGGCCATTACGCCCAAGATCGCCGACGCCTATCTGGCCTCGGGCGTGACCACGGTGAACGACTTCCACCAGCAGCCGGAATCCTTCGCGCCGCGCCGGCAATGGCTGTCAACCCTGACGGCGCCGCACGTCAACTTCGTGGCCCGCGTCAGCACGCCGGGCGGTCACGGCGCCGACTGGGCTGACGAAGCGACCACGCGCTGGGTGAACACGCCCGAAGCGGCCAAGGCCGCCATCGAGGGCCTGGCTCCCTACAAGCCCGACGCCATCAAGGCCTTCACCGACGGCTGGCGCTATGGCTCCTCGCCCGACAACACCAGCATGGATGGCTGGACGCTGAAGGCCCTGACGGACGCGGCCCACAAGCTGAACCTCAAGGTCTTGTCGCACACGGTCACGGTGGAGCGCGGCGCTGTCGCGGCTGGCAGCGGCGTCGACATCATCGCCCACAGCCTGCAAGACGAGCCGATCGACGCCGAGACCGTCGCCAAACTCAAGGCCAACGGCACCTTCTACGCCCCGACCCTGGCGGTGTACGAGCCGGTCAAGCCAGGGCAGAAGCCGCCGGCCGACGCCGATAGCCCCCGCGCCAAGCTGGCGGTCCAGAAGTTCGGCTACGCCCTGGCCAATGTGAAGACCCTGAAGGACGCTGGGATCCCGATCGCGCTCGGCACCGACGCTGGCATGCCTGGCACGCCGCACGGCGCCTCCACGCTGCGGGAGATGGAGCTGCTGGTCCAGGCGGGCCTCTCTCCTTCGGAGGCGCTGATCGCCGGCACGGCCACCAGCGCCCGCGCCATGAACCTGCTGGCCGACCGCGGCACCCTGGAGAAGGGCAAGCGCGCTGACTTCGTGCTGATCGCCGGCCAGCCTTGGGCGACCATCACCGACATCCGCAAGGTCGATCGCGTCTTCATCGACGGCAAGGCCGTGTTCGGGCCCGGCTCGACCCGCTCGCCCGCCAACGACAAGCCGACCATGCCGGTGCTGAAGGCCAAGGGGCCATTGATCGACGACTTCGAGCGCGCCGACGGCCGCACCAGCCTGGATACCCTAAGGCTCAGCGACTTCGACGGCGGTCGTGACCGCAGTGTCGAGGTTCTTCAGACCATCGATCGCGGGGATGGCGACCACGTGCTGAGCGTGGCGGCCAAGATGGCCCAGAAACCCGAACCCGACGCCGGCGTCCTGCTGCCGCTGAGCCGTGGCTCGGTCGAGCCGGTCGACGCCTCGGCGTTCAAGGGCGTCACCTTCGAACTGCGCGGCGATGGCGGACCTTATGTCCTGACCATCAACAGCGTTTCGGGCTCTTGGGCGACCACGGTGTCCGCCGACAAGACCTGGACGAAGGTCACCGTGCCCTTCACCGACTTCAAGCGGTCGGGGCGAGGCGAGGGGGCCTGGACCGGAACGGATTTGCTGGAGGTCGGGGTGTCTGGTTCGCGTCCGGCTGGCCGCAAGCTGTGGTTCGAGCTCGACGACGTGACCTTCTACTGAGCGTTCACGCTTCGCCGCTGAGTCCATGTAATCGCGCCATCGACCTAGGCCAGGGCGGTGGCGCGGGTCAGCGTCAGGCAAGACTGTTCGGGCGGCGATCGCGGGTGAGGCCAAGTCGCCGTGGTCTTGGCGGGAATGCGTTGCGCATCGCGGGAAGGGATTTGATGGTTACGTTATATCCCTGATGGCAGGTTCAAGTCTTGGCCCGCCTTGATTGCGCCCGCTAACCACAAGGCCTACATGTCGCGAGGCGGCATTTGGGGCATGTGTTGTGCGCGTAGCGCTTGGCAAGAGACTTGATGGGAATTCGCGGCGATGACGCCGTCGGCCTCGAGTACGGACAGGGACGTCGAAAGGCTTTGTCTCGCGCTCTCGGCTGAACTGATTGCTAGCGGTTTCCTTAGGGGGACCTTCCGCTCGGCGCTCGACACGATTTTGGCGCTGGCCATAGCCCAGGCGAACCTGGCGCCGATGGCTCGAAACTTGGCGTTCCAGAAGACCTATGCGGGCTTGAGCAGTCCGCCGCCCGACGAGGTGCGCAGGCCGGTGAGATCACGGTCGATCGCCATCTCGCTCGGCATTCCCCAGGAGACGGCGCGACGGCGCGTGGCGCTGATGGTCGAGTCTGGATTCCTGGTCCAGACGAGCGCGGGGGTCTACATGCCCAAGAGCGTTACCGCGACCCCCGTCTACATCGAGACCGCCAAGGCGACTTGGCGGGCGATCGGCGACCTCTATTGCGCCCTCAGACGCGCGGGCGCGCTGGACGCGCCAACGGGGGGGACCGGCGATGGAGAGATCCCGCACAGATACATGATGCGGCTTTGGGGCGATCATTTCCTACGATTGATCGAGACGCTTCTGTCGATGGTTCACGAGCCCCTCGGCATCGTCCTGTTGTTCACGATTCTGCGTGAGAGCCAGGCGACGGGGGCCGGCGCCGGCGAACCCGTCTCCGCCCTGGCCCTGTCGCGGTCACTGGGTCTGCCGTTCGAAACCGTCAGGCGCAACGCTTTGCGGCTTGCCGAGAATGGACTGTGTCAGAAGGCGTCTCGTGGCTACGTCATCACCGCCGAGCTGCTCGACACGCCGATCTGGCGGCAATTCGCCGAGCGTCATCGTGTGATCCTGACGCGCTTCTTTTCCATCATGGGCGAGAGGGACCTGCTGGGCTGGTGGGAAGCCGACTACCAGGCCGCAAATCGCTAGCCCCTTTGCCTTGCCCGAAGCGGGGAGCGCTCGGGCAAGGCGTTGAGGCGGGTTTAGAACTTCCGGCTAAGGCTGAGACCCCATTCACGGGGACGGCCATAGCTGGCTTCCTTCAGGCCAAAGCCGCTGGAGGCGTTGCCGGACACCATGTAGCGCTCATCGGACAGGTTCGAGCCGAACAGCGCGATCTGCCAGAGTTGATCAGGCGAGGCATAGGCCAGACGCGCGCCGAACAGGTCGTAGGCCGGTTGGGTCAGGTCGGGGTCGTTGGCCACGTCGTTATAGACCGTGCTGTAGTGGGTCCAGTCGACGCGAGCGGTCACCCGACCTCCGTTCGACAGGTCGTGGCCGTATTCGACGCCGCCGTTCAGCGTCCACTTGGGCGCTTTCACGAAGTGCGTCGCCAGGGTGATTGGCAGCACCTGGCCCGCCGCCAGGCCGTTGCCGACCTCGGTATATTTGGCGTCCATGTAGCCGCCGCCGAAGTTGAAGCTCCAGTGGGTCGTCGGTCGGGCCTGCAACTCGACCTCGACGCCCTTGACCTCGCCGGCCGCCGCGTTGGCGACGAAGTTGCGCGGCGTCTGATTCACCGTCACCTGGATGTCCTGATAGTCGCTGAAATAGCCGGCGACGTTCAGGATCAGGCGGCGATCCAGCCAGGCGGTCTTGGCGCCGGCCTCGTAGGTGACCAGCGTTTCTGGCTGGTACTCGGTGACTTCAGAAGCATCGTTGAGGGGGCGGGCGTTGAGGCCGCCGCTCTTGAAGCCCTTGCCGACCGACGCATACAGCAGGATGTCGGGGGTGGCCTTGTATTCCAGGCCGACTTTCGGCGTGAACGAGTTCCACGATCCGCTGCGCGACAACTGGGCGATCACGCCGCCGTCGCGGATGCGGCGGTGGTCCAGGACATAGTCCTTTTCATCGCGGTTATAGCGCGCGCCCAGCGTGGCGCTGAGGCGGTCGGTCAGGGTCAGGCTGCCCTGGGCGAAAGCCGCGTAAGTGGTGCTGGTCACCTTGGTGTAGACCGCCGCCGACGGACTATAGGGCGGCGGAGAGGCGCCAGGGGCCAGGCCCAGCGCCAGCTTGGCGAAGCCAGAGTCGGTGCCGCGTTCGCGGAAGGCGTAGACGCCGGTGACCCAGGTCAGACGGTTGTCAAACGACTGGCCGCTGAGCTGGAATTCCTGGCTGTATTGCGCCTGGACGTCGTGGTTGAAGGTCTCGCGGAAGGTGAAGGGGGTGTTGTCCCCATCGCGCGCGAAGGTCGCTTTCAGACCGCGGATCGCGCTGATGCTCTTGAACGACACCGCGCCCAGATCCCAGTCCACGGTGGCCGAAGCACCCCACAGGTCCAGGTCGTTGATGTTCGGACCTGTGCCATAGGTCGTGTACGGATCGTTGGTCAGGAACGAGGTGTTGAGCGTCTTGGAGCCGTTCGGCGCGGTGATGCCGAGGCCTGGCGCGACATAGGTGTTGAAGTTGGCGATGAACGGTCCCGCCACGAAGCCGGGAACCGAGCCGATCACTAGAAGCTTCTGCGGCGCGGAGTGTTCGCGGGCGCGCGTATAGTCGGCGGACAGATTGACCGTGACCGCGTCCGAGGCTTCCCAGCGCAGCTGAGCCCGGGCGGCGGTGGCGTTGCGGTCACCCAGGTCGTCGCCGGTCAGGAGACGCTTGCCATAGCCGTCGCGGGTCAGGCGGGCGGCCGAGAGGCGGGCGGACAGCTTGTCGCTGAGCGGGATGTCGACATGGCCCTTGAGGTCGCGACGGTTCAGGCTGCCGACGACGCCCTCGATCTTGCCTCCGAGCACATCCTTCGGCTGGTCGGTGGTGATGATCACCGCGCCGCCGATGGTGTTCTTGCCGAACAGGGTGCCTTGTGGGCCGCGCAGCACTTCGATCCGACTGACATCGAAGGCGTCCAGCGTGCCGCCGATCGAGCGGGCGTAATAGACGCCGTCCACATAGACGCCGACCCCGGGGTCGCTGAAGATCGCGAAGTCGTTCTGGCCGACGCCCCGGATGAAGACCGTTGCGTTGTAATTGCCGCCGCTGAGCGCCGCGGCGCCGTCGAAGCGGATGCTGGGCGCGAACTTGGCGATCTGGTCGACGCTTTCGACGCCGCGGCTCTGCAGGGCCTCTCCGCCAAGCGCCGTGACGGCGACGGGCGTGTCCTGCAGGCGTTCCTCGCGGCGGCGAGCCGTCACGACGACTTCTTCGATCTGGGCTGTTTGGGTGTCGGTGTTCTGAGCGACGGACGGTGTCGCGATCGCCTGAACACCGGCCACCGCGCAAGCCATCAGTCCCCCGGCGCGCAGGCGGCCGGAGATAGTCCCAATCCTGGGCATAGGTTTTCCTCCCGGTACGTCGATGATCATCCAGCGCGAGCGCTCGTGATCGTTCTGATTGTTATGCGTACTAACTATTTCAGAGCATGATTGTATGCCGCGTGCAACCGCCTCTCGCGGCGTTCTGAAAATCGAAGAACAATGTTGCGTGAAGGCCGCGCCTCGCGAGCCTCAGGGGCATGCGGAGGCGCGCGCGCGCTCGTGCTAAGCGCGCGCGTCCCCGCATCCCAAGAACCAGGAATGGCTGGATTTAGTCGTCGCTTGGCGTGGTGCGCCCGCTCAGCCACAGACAGGCGACGCCGCCGGCCGCGAGGATCGGCAGAAGCGCCAGGAGAACCTGACTGGGTGGGCGTCCCGCGCCGATCAGCGACGCCGCCAGCAAGGGACCAGCGGCCGAGCCCAGACGTCCCATGACGACGGCCGCGCCGACGCCGGTGCCCCGCAGGCGCATGGGATAAAAGCTCGGCGCCATGCCATAGACCGTGGACTGGACGCCCGAGATGGTGGCGCCGACCGCCGCGCCCACGACCAGGAAGATCGGGAGCGAGGCGGGGGCCCCGGCCGCGGCGGTGAGCGCGACGGCCGAGGCGCCGAAGACGGCGAGTATGGTCAGGGTTCGTCTGTTGGGATGATCCATCAGCCAGCCCGTCACTACGCTGCCAACCGCCCCGGCGAGGTTGAAAGCCATCTGCACCAGGCCCGCTTCGGGGCGGCTAAGACCCTTGCCGATGAGCAGCGACGGCAGCCAGCTCAGCAGGAGGTACATGATCAGCAGAGCCAGGAAGAACGCGATCCACAGCAGGAGCGTCGTCAGGCCGCGCCCGTCGCCGAACGCGGCTTCGGCGAAGCCTGCCTTCTGGACGGAAACATCGCCAGCCGCGCCAAGGGGCTTCGGCGGATTGGGCAACAGGGGAATGGCCAAGACCAGGGCGAGCAGGGGACCAGCGCCGCCGACATGGAAGATCACCCGCCAATCCGAAGGATCGGCGCCGGCGAGACTGACCAGGCTGGCGATCGCGCCGCCAAAGGGCAGACCCGCATAAAGAAAGCCGACGGCCCGGCTGCGCAGGCGAGGCTCGACGCTCTCGGCGACGATCGCGATCAGGTTCGGCAGGGCGCCGCCCAGGCCTACGCCGGTCAGGAAGCGGGCGAGCAGAAGGCTGTTGAGGTCGTTCGCAAGGCCGGTCGCGATCGACAGCAGGCCAAACACGGCCACGGAGAAGAGCAGGGTGGTTTTCCGCCCCAGTCGATCTGAGAGACGGCCTCCGATGGCGGCGCCGAGCATCAAACCGAACGTGCTGACGCTGAAGAACCATCCGAGGGCGTCAGGCGAGAGCCCCAGGTCCGGCGCCAAGCGAGGCGCGGCGACCCCCGCCGATTGCAGGTCAAAGCCTTCGAAGACCGCCAAAAGGCAACAGATGGCGACGGCGACCAGACTCGTGCGTCCGCGCGCCACGTCGTTTCCATCGATCATGGATCCTCCCCCTCTTCATCATCGCGCTCTGCGTCGCGTCTTTTTTGATATGTGTCATAACTATTATGGGATGTCGCTCCTATTCGCGACGATCGGCGCGAATCCGCTCGCCGTGCTACGAAACGAGCAAGGTGAGGAAGATGCGTTGATGGCTGACGCTGCGGAACTTAAGGCGACGACGGAGACAACCCCTTCGTTGGGCGGGTTGGAGACCACCGTGGGCTTCGTGCTCCGCCTGGCTCAGGTCGCGGTGTTCAAGGACCTGTTGGCGGCGCTAAAGCCCTTTGACCTGCGCGTCACGGATCTCTCGGTCTTGCTGGTCATCGAGGCCACGCCCGGTCTCCAGCAGCGTGCGATCGGCGACATGCTGCGCATCCAACGCCCGAACCTGGTCATCATTCTCGACCAACTGCAGGCCAGAGGGCTTGTTCGGCGCGATCCGGTTCCCGGTGATCGACGCTCCTACGCCCTCTCGATAACCCCCGAAGGCTCGGCGCTTCTGCAGGGTGCGAAAGCGGCGCATGCGGCGCACGACAAGAAGGTGCTGGCCGCGCTCGGCGATCTCAAGAAAGAGCAGATGCTGGCCGTGCTGGAACGGATCGCCGAGATTTAGCTCGGCCGCCGAGGCGAGCTCGCCCCAAGTCAGATTGACCTGCTGTCAAATGATTTGCGTAACAAACAATATGATGTAGAAACAAATAAGGCGCCCACCGAAGGCGCGGCGACCGCCGCCATGGAGGAAACTCATGTCTGACGCCGTACGCGGTGACGTCGATACGTCCCAGGCTGGCGCGACGAGCAAGATCGTCTGGCGACCTTATCACATCTATATCGTCGGGCTGCTGTTGCTGATCACCATCTGCAACTACCTCGACCGGATCGTGCTCAACGTTCTGCAAGAGCCCATCAAGCGCGAGTTGCGGCTCAGCGACTGGCAGCTGGGCTTGTTGAGCGGTCCCGCTTTCGCGCTGTTCTACTCGGTCGCCGGCATTCCTGTCGCCCGACTGGCCGAGCGGACCAACCGCGCCCGCCTGATGGCGGCGGTGGTCGCGGTCTGGTCGACGATGACGGCGCTTTGCGGCGTCGCCCAGGGCTTTGTCCAGCTGCTGCTGTTTCGCGTCGGCGTGGGCATGGGGGAGGGCGGCTGCCTTCCGGTCAGCCATTCTCTGCTGGCCGACAATTTCAGCATGCGCCAACGCGGCATGGTCATGTCGATCGTCAGCACCGCGCCGTCCTTCGCCACCATCCTGGCGCCGATCGTCGGCGGACTTATCGCCCAGCAGTGGGGGTGGCGCGCCGCGTTCCTGGTCGTGGGCCTGCCAGGCCTGCTTCTGGCGCTGCTGGCCTGGCTGACCCTTCGAGAGCCCCGCGATCGAACCCACACCGAGACCTTCGCGAAGGTCGAAGCGAAGTCCAACTCCACCTTCTTGGCGGACCTGGGCGTGCTGCTGCGCAACCCCGCTTTCGTGATGCTGGTGGTGGGCGGCGCCTTCATCGGCCTGGCCTATAACGGCGTCACGGTTTTCACCGTCTCGTTCATGATGCGGACGCATGGCCTGACCTTGTCCGATGCCGGCGGCGTCGTGGGCCTGGGAGGAATGCTCGGCCTCGCCGGAACCTTTCTGGGCGGCCTGGCGGCCGACAAGCTGGCCGACGCGCGCGGACGTTCCTACGTGCTGGTGCCAGCGGTCGGCGGCGTATTGACCTGCCTCTTCTATGGCTTGGCCTTCGCCCAGCAGAACTGGGTGCTGGGACTGCCGCTGCTGCTGGCCGCCTCTGTCGCCTACAACCTCAAGAATGGGCCGATGTACGCCGCGGTGCAGAACATCGTGCCCGGCACCATGCGAGCCACCGGCGCCGCCGTTTTCATGTTCGGCGCGACGGTGATCGGCGGCATGACCGGTCCGCTGCTGGCGGGCGGGGTCAGCGACAGCGTCGCCGGCCAAGCCTTCCCGGCCGCGCTCGGCGTGTTCCATGCCGCCTGTCCTGGCGGCCGCGCGGCCAAGGGCGCGGCCGCGGACGTCGCGCAGGCTTGCGCTCATGCGTCCGCCGCGGGCCTGCAAACCGCGCTGGTCGTGGTCTCTATGGGATTCCTGCTGGCGGCGATCTTTCTGGTGATCGGGGCTCGCTGGCTGAAAGCGAACGAGCCGGCGACCGCCTAAGGCCTATTGTTCGCTGTCGGCGAAGCAGCGCTTGTAAAGCTTGTCGAGCAGCGTGTGCAGGATCTGATGTTCCTGGTCGGTCAGGGCCGTCTTGATCGACGCCTCGTTGACGTGCGCCAGGGCGCGCATCTCCTCCAGAGCCTTCAGGCCGACCGGCGTGGCGAAGAGGAGGTGACGGCGCCGATCGGTCTGTGACCGCTGGCGCATCGTCCAGCCCAGGCGCTCCATATTGTCGAGGATGGCGACGATCGTCGCCTTGTCGAAACCGACCTCGCGCGCCAGCGTCTTTTGCGAAAGGCCTGGGTTCGCCGCGATGAGGGCCAGCGCCGAAAATGCGCCAGGGCGAATTTCCTCGCGGTCCAGGAGGGCGTTGAAGGCGCGCGACAGGTGATTTTGGATCCGACGGATCCGGAAGCCGACCAAGTCGTCGAGCACGCCAAGGGAAATCTCGCCTCGGGGTTCGTCGTCTTCAACGGTCGCGATGGGCTCGGCCTTGGCGGTCATCGGCGGTCTTTTTCTCCGGCGGCTGAAGGACTTCCTCGTCGATTTTGTCCGTCGCGGTCAATGGTCATGCGCTTTTGAAGACGACGCGGTCGCCTTCCCAGGCGAACTCAGTCTTGAGGCCGGCCTTATGGCTGATCGACGCGACATAATCAGCCACCGCGCGACCGCGCGCGTCGTCGCCGAGCGGCTCAGGCTGGCCTGTCGCCGTCATCCAGATAGGCCGGAAGCCAGGACTAATCGCACCGTCCGCATCGATGTGGCAGGCCGCGACCATGCCGTTCTTGGCTTCGGGATGGAAGGGATAAAGCGGGTAAGCTGGATCGGGTTCGAAGCCGAACAGCGCCTTGCGCTTCTCGGCCCACGCGCGGCGGACCGGATTGTCGTTGCCTTCCGCCGTCAGGGCTCGCGTAACGGTGACGAAGTTGCCCAGGCCGTGGAAGATCGGCTTGCCGCGCCAGACCTCGACGCCCCGCAGGATGTGGGCGTGGTGGCCGATGACGATGTCCGCGCCGGCTTCGATAGCCGCCCGCGACACGGCTTTCTCGTACATGGCGATATGAGCCGGAGTGTGGACCACGCCCTTGTGGAAGGCCACGACCAGAACGTCCACCCGATCGCGGATCGCGGCGATGTCGGCTTGCATGGCCTCGACCGTGTCCGGGTCGGCGAAGGTGTAGACCTTGGGCGGCCCGCCGGGGTTGGCGTTCTCGAGTTCGTAGTGGGTGATGATCTTCAGATAGGCACAGCCGGCGCGCTTTTGCCCCGCCCAGCCCTCCTTGGGGCCCACGCAGTTGTAGCTGAGCAGCCCCACGCGCACGCCGCGCCGCGCCGCCAGCGCTGGCCGTCGAGCCTGGTCCAGGTCGAGGCCGGCGCCGGCGCTGACAATCCCTTGAGCGGTAAGGTTGGCGATGGTGTCCTCGATGCCCTCGCCGCCACGATCGTGGATGTGGTTGCCGGCCAGGCTGACCATGTGGAAGCCCGCGCGACCGACGGCTTTCAAATTCTCCGGAGCGCTGGCGGGGGCGGGGATGTCGCCGACCGACTCCCGGCCTCGCGTGGTGTGCGGAACCTCGACATGGCCGATCAGCAGGTCGGCCTCCGCCAGCAGGGGGCGGGCCTTATCGAAGAAGAAGTCGGCGTTGGGCTCGTCCAGGACGAGGTCGCCGGTCATGTAGAGCTTGAATGGCGTGGTCATCACGGCGCGCTCCGCACCGGAAGGATGACGCTGGACGGCGTGTCGCCGCCGGTGTGCAGGGTCAAGGTGGGCGGCGGCGAGGTTTCGATCCGCGCGCGCTCGCGCGGCTCGGACCCGCTGACGGCGATCCGCACCCGGTGACCGGCCTTGAAGACGTAGGACACCGCCAGCATGTCGAACGACACCCGCACGGGCTCGCCGGCCTTCAGCGGCTGGTGGTCCTCGGTCCAGGCGCGGCGCCAGGGCGTGCCGATCGTGTCCCAGGGGGCGTTCACGACCTTGCGCAGCGAGGCGCGCTGCCGGCCCTCGCTGACCACCGTGACCGAGCCGTCCGGCGCGACGTCCTCCAGATAGGCGAACACCGGCTGCTCGGGCGCGGTCGAGGAGATCCAGAGGTCCGCCAGCGGCGAGCCGGTCATCTCGGTATCGGCTTTCAGCACCGGGCCGCTGTAGACGAAGCTGGCCTTGGCCGGATGGCAAGGCTGGGCGAACGGGCCCCAGTTGGGCTGCACCGGATCGGGCGGACAGGTGGGCGCATAGTCGACCGTGACGCTGGCGGCCGCCGCCTTGGTCGCGGGCTTGGCCTTCAGCGCGCCCGCGTCGAGGAACAGCGCGTCGCGCGCGTCGGGACGCGGCCAGCGGTCGGTCGAGCGCCACTCCTGGCCCTTCGGCGCGCCGATCGTGAAATAGTGGATGGGCGCGTCGGTCTCGATCCCCGTCGCCTCGCCCTTCAGATAGTGGTCGAAGAAGCGCAGCTGCTCGGCGCGAAGGTCGAAGCCGTTGCTCAGGCAGTGTCGCCAAGGGCCGATCACGATCCGCGCCTGGCCGGGCAGGTTGGCCTGGGCGATCAGGCCCTCTGTTCGGAAGTCGTCGTACCAGCCGCCCTGAATGTAGAGCGGAACGTTCGAGGCCTTCAACTGGCTGAGATAGGCGCCGATGCTGACTTCGCCCCAGAACTTGGCCATGACCAGCGGCGACCAGCTGTCGCGATAGGGCATGGACTTCATCAGCTCGAGCAGGTTGGTCGACTTCTGATGCTCCTCGGCCGCTTGGCGCAGCAGGACGCGGTCCTCGTCGCCCTGCACGGGCGTGGCCTTCATGTCGTCCTCGAGCGTGCGGGTCGGGCCGGTGCCGTACTGCGAGATGATCCCGCCGCGTGTGTGGCCGTCGTAGCGCTCCCAGGCGAAGCAGCCGGCGAAGGCGGCCTTCAGATGCGGCGGGCGCGCGATCATGGCGTGCATAAC
>NZ_LSJA01000304.1 GCF_001556515.1 Caulobacter sp. CCH9-E1
GGGTAGGGGTGGGGTGGCGCGGCGGTTCAACCGCGCCAAGCCCCGACAGGCTGTCACCCCATCCCCAGCCCTTCCCGATCAAGGGGAAGGGGGAGACTGTTGAGATGACCCTGATCCTCGCCGGCACGATCCGCATCGCCCCAGAGCGCCTCGCGGACCTGCGTCCGCATCTCCGCGCCCAGGTCGAAGGCACGCGCGCCGAGCCGGGCTGCCTGGACTACGCCCTGACCGAGGATCCGCTCGACCCTGGCCTGATCCGCGTCTACGAGCACTTCGAAAGCGAGGCCGCCTTGGAATTCCATCGCGCCACGCCGCACATGGCCGCCTGGCGCGCCGCCTGCGCCGAGTTGGGCGTGCACGGCCGCGACCTGCAGTCGTTCGACGTTTCCGCCTACCGCAAGATCTGAGAGAGAAGCCTCATGTCCACCCTGCTGCTCCTGCCCGGCGACGGCATCGGCCCGGAAGTCTGCGCCGAGGTGCGCCGTGTGGCGGCCGCCCTCACCCCGGACCTGAAGGTCGAGGAGGCGCCCTATGGCGGCATGAGCTACGACGCCTACGGGACGCCGCTGCTGGACGAGGTGCGCGACCAGGCCATCGCCAGCGACGCGGTGCTGATGGGCGCCGTCGGCGGCCCGAAGTGGGCGGACGCTCCCCGCCATCTGCGCCCGGAAGCGGGCCTCCTGAACCTGCGCAAGGCGATGGACGTCTATGCGAACCTGCGCCCCGCCTACTGCTTCGAGGCCCTGGCCGGCGCCTCCAGCCTGAAGCCGGAGCTGGTCTCGGGCCTGGACATCATGTTCGTCCGCGAACTGGTCGGCGGCGTCTATTTCGGCCAGCCGCGCGGTATCGAGACCCTGGCCGACGGTCAGAAGAAGGGCTTCGACACGGCCGTCTACACGACCAGCGAGATCGAGCGCGTCGGCCGCGTCGCCTTCGAGCTGGCCCGGGGCCGCACCAACAAGGTCCACTCGGCGGAGAAATCCAACGTCATGGAGTCGGGCCTGCTGTGGAAGCAGGTCATCACCGAGCTGCACGCCCGCGAGTACCCGGACGTCCAGCTCGAGCACATCCTGGCCGACAACTGCGCCATGCAACTGGTCCGCGCGCCCAAGCAGTTCGACGTGATCGTCACCGACAACCTGTTCGGCGACATCCTGTCGGACGCGGCCGCCATGCTGACCGGCTCCCTGGGCATGCTTCCGTCGGCCGCCATCGGCGATCCGAACAAGCCGGGCCTCTACGAGCCGATCCACGGCTCTGCGCCGGACATCGCCGGCAAGGGCGTGGCCAATCCGCTCGCGGCGATCCTGTCGTTTGAGATGGCCCTGCGCTGGTCTCTGAAGCAGGTCGAGGCCGCCGACGCCTTGCTGGCGGCGGTGAAGGCCGCCCTCGACAGCGGGGCCCGCACCCGCGACCTCGGCGGCTCGCTGACCACCGCCCAGATGGGCGACGCGGTCCTGGCGGCGCTCTGACGAACCTCTCCCCTCGCCCCGCGCCGAAATCCTCCCCCGCGCCGGCTCGCGCGGATTCGACAGCGGGCCCCGAAAAATGCCGAGGGAAGAAAACCCCTCTCCCCTTGCGGGAGAGGGTGGCCCGCGAAGCGGGTCGGGTGAGGGGTTCCACGGCGGATCCGCCTATCGACCCCTCATCCGTCGCCTTCGGCGACACCTTCTCCCACAAGGGGAGAAGGAGCGTTCGCGGCGCTCTATGATCCGCGTATCCGGACTCGAAC
>NZ_LSJA01000305.1 GCF_001556515.1 Caulobacter sp. CCH9-E1
CGACTGCTCGTCAGGAGTCTAGCTGATCCGTCGCGTTTTCACACAGCCTCGGTCGTAAGCCGACCTACCCAGGTTGATGCGTGCCTTACATCTCTTGGAGGCTGCAGCGTCGTCCTTGAGTGACCTGGACAGCCCGGCGATCGTCTCGCCGTGAGATGTAAGGAGGGCTCCTTCTCTGGGAGAAGGGCTTCGACCGAATAGCCCAAAACACGTGTCATCCCGGCCGCAGCGCGTAGCGCGGAGAGCCGGGACCCAGGGGCGGCGC
>NZ_LSJA01000306.1 GCF_001556515.1 Caulobacter sp. CCH9-E1
GCCTTAAGGGCAAGGAACTCTCCAACCCCTGGAAAAAGCACGATAACATCCCGCTATGAGCCCGATATCGCCCCCTTCCCGGCCGGAAGACGGCATGGCCGCCTTGCCGGGCGGGTTCGACGGCGCGCCAGCGCCTAGCCTTCCGCGTCTGACGCCCCTCTGGCGTAATGGTCGCGGGATCTGCGCCCAGGGCCTCGCGCGCCCGACGCGGCTGCAGCGCGCCGATGACGGGATCATCAGCGTCCACGGCCAGATCCTGACGATTGATAGCCAGGGACACATCAACAATCTTTCGGCGTCGCGACGGCCCGAAATACGCGCCTCGGGACGCCCGCTCTGATGTTCAGCAAGATCCTGATCGCCAACCGCGGCGAGATCGCCGTTCGGGTCATC
>NZ_LSJA01000307.1 GCF_001556515.1 Caulobacter sp. CCH9-E1
CCGCCGACCTGTGGGTTATGAATCCACCGCTCTAACCATCTGAGCTACCCAGCCATCGCCAGGACGGACGGGGGTCATACGCCCAAGCGCGCTTCGCATCAAGCCTTACGGCCGTCTACGAAAGCATTCCGTCGAGCACCGCTTCCAAGCGTCGCGCCAGTTGGTCGGGACCATACTGCTCAAGCACCAGCGTGCGAGCCGCCTGGCCCATCCGCCGCGCGCTGTCGCGGTCGCCGATCAGCTCGCCCAGCGCCTCGGCCAGGCGGTCGGGATCGTCTTCCGGCGCGAGGCGGCCGTTGACCCCGTCCTTAATCATCTCGATCGGCCCCTCGATCTCGGACGCCACGACCGGCAATCCCACGCCCATCGCCTCCAGCAGGGTCAGAGGAAACCCCTCTTGGTGCGAGGGGAAGGCGAAGAGATCGCCCGTCGCCAGGAAGCCGGCCACGTCCTGGCGCCAGCCGACCAGCTTGACGCAAGAATCGAGGTCGAGCTCGCGGATCAGAGATTCGAGAGCGCCGCGCTCGCCGCCCTCGCCGGCGATCTCGCAGACCACCTCCAGGTCCCAGGCGCGCAGCTTGCCGACCGCGCGGATCAGGACGTCGAAGCCCTTCTTCGGATGCAGCCGCCCGGCCGCGACGATGCGGATGGGCCCCTCCGCCCGCGCGAAAGGTTCCGCCCGAGCGGTCGGCGGCTTCACCGCGTTAGGGATGACATGGACGTGGTCGGCGCTGGCGCCGCGCTCGATCGCCAGCCGCGCCAGGTGCTTGCCGACGCACAGGTAGTGGACGTCCGGGCGGATGTCGAAGACCGGCTTGTGCACGCAGACAGCCTGCACCGCGTTCGCTGGCGCGACCTTGGCGAAGATCCGCGCGGGGCGCTGGCCGTGGCTGAGGATCAGGTCCGGCCGCGTGGCGCGGACCACCGCCTTGGCGGCGCCGACGGTCAGCGGGTCCCAGTCGGTCAGGGCGGGCATGGTGGCCAGCGGGGTTCGGCCCGCCTGGGCGGCAGCGATCTTGCCGCCTCGGCGCACGACGCCCACGCAGCGCCCGCCATGACGCTCGGCCCACGCCTCCAGGATCGGCTGATAGTCGAGGAACACCTGCTCCAGGCCGCCCAGCCCCTTGCCCAGCATGGCGTGCAGGATGTTGCTCAAGACGGGCTCCGGGAGCGGCTTTACGGGCCGGGACCATCGTGGCGCCCGGCCACGGTGTCAACGCGGGACCTGGACGGTTGCTCCCAACCGCGCCGCGACCTCCTCGCCGATCGCCAGCGAGCTGGTGAGCCCGGGGCTCTCGATGCCGAACAGGGCCATCAGCCCCTCGAACCCGTGATCCTCGGCGCCGCGCAGCTGGAAGTCGGGCTGGGGCTCGCCTGGTCCGTGCAGCTTGGGCCGCACGCCGGCGTAGTCGGGGCTCAGGACGCCGTCGGGCAGGCCCGGCCAGAACTTGCGGATATAGGCGGCGAAGGCCTCGGCCCGCGCCGGATCGACCGAATAGTCGGGCGCCGGGACATATTCGAGATCCGGCCCGAACACCGCCTGGCCGCCCAGGTCGTTGCGGTAGTGGGTGCCCAGCGCGCCATGGATCGGCGGCGGATAGATCAGCCGCTGGAACGGCGCCTTGCCGGTCAGGCGGAAATAGACGCCCTTGCCGTAGTGGGCCTTGGGAATGCGGTCCTCGGGATAGCCCTCGATCCGAGCCGCCACGTCCTGGGCGGAGAGTCCCGGCGCGGTGACCAGCAGCCGGCAGGTCAGGCTGGTCGGGTCCGCGCCCCCGGCCCGCACCTTGAAGCCGCCGCCCGCGAACGGCTCGGCGCCCTCGAAAGGCGTTCCCAGCACCACTGCCCCCCCGGCGGCCTCGATCTCGCCTTGCAGGGCCAGCATGTAGTCGTGGCTGGCGAAGACGCCGCTCTCCGGCGACAGCAGGGCCGCGTGGGCGTTGAGGCCCGGCTCGAGGGCGCGGGCTTGCTCGCCCGTCAGCCGCTCCATGCCCTCCACATCATTGGCCAGGGCCTGGTCCCAGATGGCGTCGAGGCGCGGAATCTCGTCCCGGCTGGTCGCCACCACCAGCTTGCCGCAGCGCTTGTAGGCGACGCCGTGCGCGTCGAGGAACGCGTAGAGCATGCGCCGTCCCTGCACGCACAACCGCGCCTTCAGCGAGCCGGTCGGATAGTAGAGCCCGCCGTGGATCACCTCGGAATTGCGCGACGAGACGCCCTGGCCGATGTGGCCCTCGGCCTCCAGCACCACCACCATCAGGCCGCGCCGGGCCAGGGCGTAGCCGCAGGCCAGCCCCACGGCCCCGGCCCCCACCACAACGGCGTCGAAATCGTACTTGGTCATTTCAGTGTCGCCGAATGCTCGATGGAGCGAATGACGACCTCCTGTTCGCTCACTTGATAGAAGATGACGTAAGCGCCGTAGGGAAGCCGACGGAAGCTGGGATTTCTCGCGACGGCCTGAGCCATGAAGGGAAAGGCCGCGATCTGGTCGAACTCCTCAATGAGGCCTTCGATGAAATGCACGGCAGCCCTGGGGCTATCCTTGGCGATATAGGCCCCAATGCGGTTCAGGTCGCGCTGAGCCCGCTTCGTCAGGACATAGCCAGACCTCACTCTCCGGCGGCCTTGGCCCGAGCTTCCAAGTCAGCCAGCATCTCGGACAGGAACGCTCGCCCATCGACGCACTCGCCTGGGTCGATGGCCTCGGCTTCCAGCTCATCGAGCAGGGCCTCGAGCTTCTCCGAGCCGCCGACGATATCGGCCGCCCGGCGATAGTTGAGTTCGGCCAGTTCGGCCGCGAGCCCCTCGTCCAGGGACGCGAACTCGCCGCGATCGACGCGCGCCTGCAGATCGGCGGCGTCCTCGGCGCTGATGCGCACCGTCACCTGGCTTTGATCGACCGGCCTGTTCATGCCCAAAGCCTAGCACGAACCTCCCCCCGCGCCAGGCGCCGCGAAGCCGCAATCAATTGACAGCGCCGTCGGATTGGCCAAGGTCGCGCTTTCGCCAAGGACGCCAAGACGTCCGGGGACGTCCTATCGGACAAGGTGGGGAAACCATGACCAACGCCATGACGGTCGCGCCAGCGCGCAATCTGCTGATCGACACCCTGCGCGCCTTCGCCCTGATCGGCGTCTACATGGTCCATATGTTCGAGCAGTACGAGATCTACTGGGCGGCGCCGCAGCAGAACCTGACCCACACGATCTTCACGACCTTCTTCATGGGCAAGGCGTTCAGCCTGCTGACCCTGTGCTTTGGCCTCAGCTTCTTCCTGCTGATGGACAAGGCCGACCGGCGGGGCGTCGACTTCTCGAAGCGCTTCGCCTGGCGGATGGCGGTGCTGGCGCTGATCGGCCTCGTTCACAGCCTCGTCTATCGCGGCGACATCCTGATGGTGCTGGCGCCGCTGGGCCTGATCCTGGTTCCCTATCACCGCGCCAGCAACCAGATGATCCTCGGCGTCGCCGCCGTGCTGCTGCTCCAGCCGGGCCTGCTGTTCCAGCTCTGGGGCGCCTTGGGCGGCGAGGCCTGGGCCAACCAGCCGCCGCATCACTACGCCGACACCGGCCCCGCCTTCTACCGCACCGCGCCGCTGGGCCAGATGCTGGTCTGGAACGTCGGCCAGGGTCAGACCTTCAAGTGGTGGTTCTTCATCGAGACCGGGCGTCTGTTCCAGATCCTGGCCCTGTTCCTGGTCGGCCTGCGCCTGGGCCGCGCCGGCTTCTTCGACGATCCGGACCGCTTCAAGGCCGAGCGCCGCGCCGCCCTCACCGCCTTGGCCGCCTTCGCCATCGCCTGTCACCTGGGCTCGCCGGCCCTGCAGGCCCTCGCCCCCGACGCGACCGCCGCGCCGATGGCCCGCAAGCTGATCGGCACGCTGCTGGGCGGCTGGTTCGACGTCTCGCTGATGGGCGTCTACGTGCTGCTGATCGTCGAGCTCCATACGGGTCCGCTGCGCAAGGCGCTGGACCGCCTCGCCCCCATGGGCCGCATGACCCTGACCTTCTACGTCCTGCAGTCGCTGATCTGGGTGCCGATCTTCTACGGCTTTGGCCTGGGCGCCTGGCAGTGGCTGCCGCAGTCCACGGCCCTGTGGCTGGGGTTGGGCTTCCTGGTCCTGCAAGGGATCGTGGCGACGCTGTGGTTCAAGCGCTTTTACTACGGCCCGCTGGAGTGGGTCTGGCGCGCGGCGACGTACCAGACGACGAAGGTGCCGTTCAGGCGGTAAGAGACGGGCTTTCCGAGCGGCGACTTGGGGTGGATAGGAGACACTGCTCCCTCTCCCATGGGGAGAGGGTCGGGGTGAGGGGGTACGACGTTCGACGGAGCGCCGGCACGCCGTCAGACCTCGTAACCCCTCTCCCTCCCACCGCTTCGCGGCGGGCCCCTCCCTCTCCCTTTGGAAGAGGGATTCGTGGGGTGCGCAATCAGGCCCGCTCTCCAGAATCCCGCCTAGCCCCTACCCCACTGCGCCCAGAGCTTCTCCTCGGCCGCCTTGGCGACCTTCACCGAGGCGTCCTTGACGTGGCCGTAGCCGCGGATCTGTTGCGGGATCTCGGCGATCTTCAGGGCCAGCGGCAGGCTCTCGACGCACAGCCCCGCCACCAGGCGGTCCAGGGTCACCTCGTACGACGCGATCAGGCCGCGCTCCATCCGGCGCTCCTCGGTGTGGCCGAAGATGTCGAGCGCGCCGCCGCGCAGGCCCTTCATCCTGGCCATGACCGGGAAGGCCAGATCCAGCATCCAGCCGCCGAAGGCGATCTTCCTGGGCTTGCCGTCGGCGCCCTTGGGCGCCAGCAGCGGCGGGGAGAGCCAGACCTTGGTCTTGCCGCCCTTGAAGGTCCCGGCCAGCTCGGCCGCGAACCGACCGTCGGTATAGAGCCGCGCGACCTCGTACTCGTCCTTGTAGGCCATCAGCTTGTAGAGGTTCGTCGCCGCCGCGCGGGTCAGCGGCAGCGCCGAGTCCGCGCCGGACATGGCGGTCTCGGCCGCGCGGACCTTGGCGACCTTGTCCGCGTAGCGCTGGGCGTAAGACGCGTTCTGATAGGCCGTCAGCTCAGCGGTGCGGTGGGCGATCAGATCGTCCAGCGGCATGGTCTCGGGCGTGGCGACCTTGTCTTCCTTGACCTCGATAGAAGCCGGGTCGTGGGCGACGCGGCGGCCCAGCTCGAAGGCCTGCAGGTTGGCGTCGGCGTCGACGCCGTTCAGCTTGATCGCGCGATAGAGGGCCCGGCTGGAGACCGGGATCACCCCCCGCTGCCAGGCGAAACCGACCATGATCATGTTGGCGTAGATGGCGTCGCCGAACTGGCTCTCGGCCAGGTGCTGGGCCGGGCAGGCGTCGAAGGTCTGGGTCGCGCCCTTGACCCGCCGGGCCATGGAGCCGCTATCGAAGCGGATGTCGCGGCTGGTGACGAAGTCGGCGGTGGGGGCGAAGTCGCTGTTGCCGAACGCGCGCGTGCGGTCCTTGGCGTAGAGCGACAGGCCTTCGGGCGAGGCGGCGACCAGCAGGTCGCAAGCGATCAGCACGTCGGCGCTGGCCGCCGGCACGCGGCCGCCGACGATGGTCTCCTCGGTCTCGCCGATCTTGACGTGGCTGAACACCGAACCGCCCTTTTGGGCGAGACCCGTCATATCCACCACGCTGCCAGCCCGGCCGTCGATATGGGCGGCCATGGCCAGGATCGAGGCCACGGTCGTCACGCCCGTGCCGCCGACGCCCGTGAACAGGATCTTGCGCACGCCGGCCAAAGGCTCGAAGTCCGGCAGCGGCGTCGACTCGGCGGTCAGCGCCGCCGGGGTCTTCTTGCCCTGCGCGCTCTCGGCCCCTTCCAGGGTGATGAACGACGGGCAGAAGCCCTGGACGCAAGAGTAGTCCTGATTGCAGCTGGACTGGTTGATCTTACGCTTGCGGCCAAACTCGGTGGCCAGCGGCTCGACCGAGACGCAGTTGGACTTCACCGAACAGTCGCCGCAGCCCTCGCAGACCAGCGGGTTGATGAAGACGCGCTGGGTCGCCTTGGGCATCGCGCCGCGCTTGCGGCGGCGGCGCTTTTCGGTGGCGCAGGTCTGGTCGTAAAGCAGCACCGTCACGCCCGCCGTGTCGCGCAGCATCTCCTGCACGCGGATCAGGTCCGATCGCGGGAAGATCTCGACGCCGGGCGCCAGGCCCTCGACGTCCTCGTAGCGCTTCATGTCATCGACGACGATGACGGTCTTCTTGACGCCCTCGGCCGCCAGCTGGCGGGTGATCTGGGCGGGGGTGAAGCCGCTCTCGGCCCGCTGGCCGCCGGTCATGGCGACGGCGTCGTTATAGAGCAGCTTGTAGGTGATGTTGGTCCCGGCCGCGATCGCGCCCCGGATCGCCAGCGAACCCGAGTGGTTGTAGGTGCCGTCGCCCAGGTTCTGGAAGACGTGCTTCTCACTAGTGAACGGCGAGGCGCCGACCCAGGTCAGGCCCTCGCCGCCCATGTGGGTGTTCAGGTCCGTCGACGGGTCGTTGAAGCTGGCCATGTAGTGGCAGCCGATGCCGGCGAGAGCCCGCGAACCCTCCGGCAGCTTGGTCGAGGTGTTGTGCGGGCAGCCCGAGCAGAAGAACGGCTTGCGGGCCTGGTCGGCGGCGAGGCTGACGGCGGCGACGCCGGCGGCGCTGACCCGGTTCAGATAGGCCCGCGCCCGCTCCATGTGCGGGCCGTCGGGCAGACGGTCGTAGATGGCGAGCGCGATTTCCGCGACCGACAGCGAGCCCAGCTCCGACAGCAGCGGTCCGCCCTTCTCGTCGGTCTTGCCGATCACGCGGGGCCGAGCTTGCGCGGGAAGGTCATACAGCGCTGCGCGCGCTTGGGGCTCGATCAGGGCGCGCTTGTGCTCGATGACCATCAGCGTTTCGAGACCGGCGGCGAAGGCGCGCAGGCCCAGCGGCTCCAGCGGCCAGGGCATGCCGACCTTGTAGATCGAGACACCCAGGTCGGCGGCCTCCTGCAGGGTCATGCCCATGGCCGTGAAGGCCTCCAGCACGTCCTTGTAGGCCTGGCCCTGGCAGACGATGCCCAGCCGCGCCTTGCCGACGCGGACGTGGGAAGCCCCCAGCACCACGCGGTCGACGCCGTTGGCGCGGGCGAAGGCCAGGGCCGCCGGGATCTTGTGGAGCCGCATGCGCCGCTCCTTCTCCATCGGCTGGTCCTTGAGCCGGATGCCGAGACCGCCGGGCGGGAACGGGAAGTCGGGGGTAATGAGCTTGTGGCGATCCAGCGAGACGTCGATCGTGACGCCGCTGTCCATGGTGTCGGCCAGGGCGATCATGCCCGTCCACAGGCCCGAGAAGCGGGACATCGACAGGCCGAGGATCCCGTAATCCAGCACCTCCTGCACGTCCGCCGGCGCCAGCACCGGCATCTCGAAGTCCTGGAAGGCGAACTCCGACTGCGACGGCAGGGTCGAGCTCTTGCAGTTGTGGTCGTCGCCGGCCACCGCCAGCACGCCCCCGGTCGGAAAGACGCCCGCGAAATTGGCGTGCTTGAAGACATCGCCGGTGCGGTCGACGCCGGGCGCCTTGCCGTACCACATGCCAAAGACGCCGTCGTAGAGGGCGCCGGGGAACAGATTCGCCTGCTGGCTGCCCCACACGGCGGTGGCGGCCAGGTCCTCGTTGACGCCTTCCTTGAAGACGACGTCGTGGGCGGTCAGCAGCTTGTTGATGCGGGCGGCCTGCTGGTCGAGACCGCCGAGGGGGGAGCCTCTATAGCCGGACAAAAAGCCCGCCGTATTCAATCCCAGCTTGCGATCGAGGCGCTTGCGATCCAGCAGGACCCGCAGCAGCGCCTGCACGCCGGTGATGAAAGCTCGACCATCTTCGAGCACATATTTGTCGTCGAGCGTGACTTCCGAGTGCCGCATGGCAAAAATTTTCCTCCCGGGTCTTCCCGCCCGTAACGCAATATCTTATAGAAGCGCGGAAATTGTTTGCCCAAGGCGTGCCCGACTCGTGGCCGTTTTGCGCACGAAGTGAGCGTCAACGCCCGCTGGGGGGAGGAATTTCTTGTCCGAACAACTCGACGCCGTGGATGCCAAGATCCTGGATCTCATCCAACACGACGCCGGACTGTCCGTCGCCGAGATCGCCGAACGAGTCGGCCTGTCGTCCAGCCCGTGCTGGCGCCGGATCAAGCGCCTGGAGGACGCCGGCGTCATCCAGCGCCGCGTGACCATCCTGGACCGCGAAAAGCTGGGCCTGGGCTTCGAGGTCTATTGCACCGTCAAGCTGTCCCTTCCGACCAAGGAAAATCTGGACACGTTCGAACAGGCGGTCGCCAAGTGGGCCGAGGTCGTCCAGTGCGCCACCGTGACCGGCGCGGCCGACTACGAGATGCGCATCGTCACCCGCGACATGCGCGCCTTCGACGAATTCCTGCGCGACAAGCTCTTGTCGCTGGGCCTGGTGTCGAACATCGAGAGCCGCATTGTCATCCGCGGCGTCAAGAACTCGACCGCCGTGCCGCTGGGCCTGATCAGCCCCTACGTCAGCCCGCTGGGCTAATCCTTACGACGGCGCGTGGCGGCCGAGGGGCCGTCGCGCGTCGATCTTCCGACAATCTGGGGAGAGGCCACATGGCCCAATCGAGCGCCGGCGGCGCGTCGACGCGACGCGTGCTGGCCGCCAGCCTGATCGGCACGGCGGTCGAGTTCTACGACTTCTATATCTATGCGACGGCCGCCTCGCTGGTGTTCGGACCGCTGTTCTTCCCCGCCAGTTCGCCGGCCATGCAGCTGTTGGCCTCCTACGCCAGCCTCAGCGTGGCCTTCATCGCCCGGCCGCTAGGCTCGATCGTGTTCGGCCACTTCGGCGATCGCATTGGCAGAAAGTCGACCCTGGTGGCCTCGCTGCTGATCATGGGCGGCTCGACCCTGCTGGTCGCCTTCCTGCCGACCTATCACCAGGCCGGCTGGATCGCGCCCTTCATGCTGTGCCTGCTGCGCTTTGGCCAAGGCTTCGGACTGGGCGGCGAGTGGGGCGGCGCGGCTCTGCTGGCGGTCGAGAACGCCCCGCCCGGCTACCGCGCGCGCTTTGGCATGTTCCCGCAGCTGGGCGCGCCCGTCGGCTTCATCGCCGCCAACGGCCTCTTTCTCATTCTCGGCGCGGTGCTGACGCCCGAGCAGTTCCAGAGCTGGGGCTGGCGCGTGCCGTTCCTGGGCAGCATCCTGCTGGTCGGGGTGGGCTTGTGGATCCGCCTGAAGCTGACCGAGACCCCCGCCTTCCAGGCCGCCGCCCACGAGGCCCCGCCGCCGCACGTGCCGGTCGCCGAGCTGATGAAGACCCATGCCCGCGAGACGATCGGCGGCACCTTCGCGGTCGTGGCCTGCTTCGCCCTGTTCTACCTGACCACCGCCTTCTCGCTGGGCTATGGCGTCACGGCCCTGGGCTATGGCCGCCAGCTGTTCCTGGGCGTGCTGCTGTTCGCCATCCTGTTCATGGCGGCGGGCATCGTCTGGGCCGGCTACTGGGCGGACAAGTCCAGCCCCCGTCGCGTGCTGATGGCCGGCTCGCTGCTGACCATCCTCGCCGGCGCGGCCCTGGCGCCGATGATGGCCTCGGGCGCGTTGCCGGTCATCACCGCCTTCCTGTGCTTTGCCCTGGTGGTCATGGGCCTGGTCTACGGACCGCTGGGCGCCTGGCTGCCCAGCCTGTTCCCGGCGCGGGTGCGCTACACCGGCGCCTCGATCGCCTTCAATGTCGGCGGCGTGATCGGCGGCGGCATGACCCCGGCCATCGCCCAGGCCCTGGCCACCCACGGCGGCCTGAAGCTGGTGGGCGTCTATCTTGCCGCCGCCGGCGCGATCAGCCTCCTGGCGCTGTGGCCGCTGAAGAAGACGCCGGACACGCTGTAGGCAAGCCCGGGAGGGCGGCGCCGAGTCCACCCTTTTGGACAAGACGAGCGCCGCCCCGCCCCGCTAAGCTCCGGCCGATCCACCGCTGGAGTTCCCATGATCGACCTCGTCATCGAAGCCCGTCGCAAGAACCTCGGCAATTTCGAGGTCGGCCGGGTGCTGCCGTTTCATGCGCACCGGATGGTCGGGCCGTTCACCTTCCTCGACCACATGGGCCCGGCGACCTTCCAGCCCGGCTTCGCCAAGGACGCCGACGTGCGTCCGCACCCGCACATCGGCCTGTCGACCCTGACCTACCTGTTCGAGGGCGAGATCACCCACCGCGACAGCGTGGGCTCGCTGGCGGTGATCAAGCCGAACGAGGTCAACTGGATGACCGCCGGGTCGGGGATCACCCACTCCGAACGCTTCGAGGGCCTGCGCGCCCACGGCGGCCGCATGGACGGCATGCAGGCCTGGATCGCCTTGCCGAAAGAGTACGAGGAGATCGACCCCAGCTTCACCCACCACGAGGGCCCGGCCGACCTGCCCTACTATGAAGAGGGCGGGCTGAAGGCGCGGCTGATCGCGGGCGAGGCCTTCGGCGCCAAGTCGAACGTGCCGGTCTATTCGCCGCTGTTCTACGTCCACTGGGAGCTGGAGCCGGGGACCACCGCGGCCCTGCCGGCCGAATATTCCGAGCGCGCCGCCTATGTCGCCGAGGGCCGGGTCGAGGTCGACGGCCGCGAGCTGACCACCGCCCAGATGGCCGTCTTCGCGCCGGGCGACACGGTGGTGTTCAAGGCCCTTGAGCGTTCGACCGTGATGCTGATGGGCGGCGAGCCCGCCGGCCCGCGCTTCATCGAGTGGAACTTCGTCTCCTCCTCCAAGGACCGCATCGAGCAGGCCAAGGCCGACTGGCGCGCCGGCCGCATGAAGCTGCCCGACCTCGACCACGACGAGTTCATTCCGTTGCCGGAAGGCCCGCCGCCGCCGGCGCCGCCGATGTCGTAAGCAACTTCCCTCTCCCCTTGCGGGAGAGGGTGGCCCGCCAGGGCCGGGTGAGGGGTCGCGCGGACCTTGCCGAGAACCCCCTCATCCGTCGGCTCCGCCGACACCTTCTCCCGCAAGGGGAGAAGGAGACGGTTGATTGGAGGGAAGACCCCGGCCCATAACTCCCCCATGACCGACGCCTCTTTCGCCCAATTCGTCCGCGGCCTGCCCAAGGCCGAGCTGCACATGCACATCGAGGGCAGCCTCGAACCCGAGCTGATGTTCGCCCTGGCCCAGCGCAACGGGATCACCCTGCCCTACACGTCGGTCGACGAGATCCGGGCGGCCTATCAGTTCTCGAACCTGCAGGACTTCCTGGACATCTATTACCAGGGCGCGGGGGTGCTGATCACCGAAGCCGACTTCAAGGACCTGGCCCTGGCCTATTTCCAGCGCCTGGCGGCCGATGGCGGCACGCACGCCGAGATCTTCTTCGATCCCCAGACCCACACCGACCGCGGGATCGCCTTCGAGACGGTGATCAAGGGCCTGCTGGCCGGCATGGCGGAAGCCGAGAAGACGCTAGGCGTCACCTCCAAGCTGATCCTGTGCTTCCTGCGGCACCTGTCCGAAGAGAGCGCCTTCGAGACCCTGGAGCAGGCCAAGCCGTGGCTGTCCTCGCTGGCCGGCGTCGGCCTCGACAGCTCCGAGGTCGGCCATCCGCCGGCCAAGTTCGCCCGCGTGATGCAGGCGGCGCGGGACCTTGGCCTCAAGGTCGTCGCCCACGCCGGCGAGGAAGGCCCGCCCGAATATGTCTGGGAAGCCATCGACCTGGTGAAGGTCGACCGCATCGACCACGGCAACCGCGCCCTCGAGGACGCGGCCCTCACCGCGCGCCTCGTCAAGGACGGCGTCACCCTGACGGTCTGCCCGCTGTCGAACCTGAAGCTGTGCGGCGTGCCCAGCCTGGACGTCCACCCTCTGAAGAAGATGCTGGCCCTGGGCCTGAAGGCCACGGTCAATTCCGACGATCCGGCCTATTTCGGCGGCTACCTGCTGGAGAACTACCTGGCCACCGCCGACGCCGTGGGCCTGACGCGGGACGAGATCGTCACCCTGGCTAAGAACAGCTTCACCGGCTCGTTCCTGTCGGAGGCCGAAAAGGCCGAGCGCGTCGCGAAGGTCGAGGCCTACGCGGCGAGCCACTAGGAAACCCCTCTCCCCTTGGGAGAGGAGGGACCCGCCGCGTAGCGGCGGGAAGTGAGGGGTTGCGGCGGCTGACGGCTTAGCCCCCCACCCTACCCTCTCCCCATGGGAGGGGGTTCAAATCAAGCCAGCGCCTCTCTGAGCGCGTCGCACAGGCGGTCCAGGCCTTCGATATCCAGGCCCGGATCCAGCTCGATCACCACGGTCGAGGCGGCGATGTGGTCGGCGGTCGGGGTGTCGTCGGCCTTCACGGTCAGGTCGCGGACCGCGCAGCTGGCCGGAACGCCCGCCTGGCGCAGCTTCCAGGCCACGGTCCCGGCGTCGTCGCCCGGCAGGGTCAGGGCGCAGGTCGGCGAGATCCAGCTCATGCCCCAGCCCGGCTGGAAGCTGACGCCGCTGTCCAGCAGCAGCACGCGCAGCTGCTGGGCCGTGGCGCAGAGGCGGTGGCGCAGGCGGGCCCAGGCGGCGACGCCGTCATCGCCGACGAAGGGGCGGCCCTCGATGGCGTTGACCGGGGTCGCGTCCTCGCAGGCCACGAACACCCCCTCGCCGCTCGGCAGGCCGATCAGCACGGGCACGGGGGCCTCGATCATCACGTCGAAGGCGCCGAAGGCGTCGACCAGCACCGGCAGACCGGTCTCGTCGCGAAAGGCGGCCCAGGCGCGCATGTCGGGCGCGCGGCCGTGGGCGGCGGCGGGAACGATGGCCTCCAACGGCCCCGGCGCATGCGGCAGGCGCTCGCGCAGGTGGCGGGTGTCGAACATGGCGCTGAACGGGTCGACGTCGACCAGCCAGGCCTTCAGGCCGGCCGCGGCCACACCGGCCAGGGTCTCCAGATCGGCCAGGGCCGAGACCACGCAGACGCCGCCGGGGCGCGCGCCCAGCGCCTTCAGCGCCGCCGCCACGGTCGTCGCGCGGTCGGTGAAGGCGCGGGCGCGGACCGGGCGCGCGAAGCGGCCGGCCAGGCGCTGTTCCAGATCGGAAGCATAGCCGCGCGCGCCCAGAGCCTTGGCGACCGCGTCGAAATCCACCGGTTCGAGACCGACCGAGGCGGGCTCGAGGACGGGCATGGACAGGGTCGAGGCGGCGAAGGGCTTGGGCAGCATGGCGTGAACTTGGATCCGCTAAGAACCAGGCGACCCAGGGGCCGCGTCTTATGGTTAAGCAAACGTATCCAGCGATTCCGCCGCCCCTAATGCGGCGCGCCGTCGCGGCAAAAACGTCTATTTGGTCGGCGAATTTTGCCAGGTTTCGCGCAGTTCGCGCTTCAGGACCTTGCCGATATGGCTGCGCGGCAGGGCGTCGACGAAACGAACCTCCGCCAGGCGCTGGGTCTTGCCCACCTTGTCGTTGACGAAGGTCCGGACGGCCTCCGGATCGACGTCTCCGCGCGTCGCGACGAAGGCCACCGGGGTCTCGCCCCAGGCGTCGGAGGGCACGCCGACCACCGCCGCCTCGACCACCGCCGGATGGGTCGCCAGCACCGCCTCCAGGTCCGACGGATAGATGTTGAAACCGCCGCTGATGATCATGTCCTTCTTGCGATCCATCAGCGTCAGGAAGCCGTCCTCGTCGAAACGGCCGACGTCCCCGGTGCGGATGAAGGTCCAGCCCTCGGGCGAGATCCAGGTCGCCTCGGCCGTCTTGTCGTCCCGGCCGTGATAGCCGTTCATCATCGAGGCCGAGCGGCCGACGATCTCGCCGACCACGCCGGGACCGACCTCCCCGCCGTCCTCGTCGATCAGGCGGATGTCGTGGCCGGGCGCGGGACGGCCCACCGTGTGCAGCTTGTCCGGGTGCTCGTGGGCCATCAGGATGCAGGTCCCGCCGCCCTCGGTCATGCCGAAGTACTCGACAAGACCGCCCCGCCAGCGGCGCAGCACCTCGCCCTTCAGCTCGGCCGAGAACGGCGCGCTGGTGCAGAACTTCATCCGCGTCGAGGACAGGTCGTAGCGGTCGAAGTCGGGGTGCTCCATCAGGCGGCGGTACTGGACCGGCACCAGCATGGTGTGGGTGACGCGATGCTTCTGGGCCAGCTCCAGATAGCGGACGACGTCGAACTTCTTCATCAGCACCACGGTCCCGCCGCCGGCCAGGGTCGGGAAGAAGCAGACCAGGGTGGTGTTGGAATAGAGCGGCGTCGACAAGAGGCTGACCGGCGCGTGGGCGTAGCCGATCGTGTCGCCGACGAAGATGTGCTTCCAGCGCATGCCGTGCGACTGGACGATGCCCTTGGGCGTGCCGGTCGTGCCGCTGGAATAGATGATGTTGAACGGGTGCTTGGGGCCGATCTCGACCGGCGCCGGCTTCGCCCCTTCGGGCGCCAGCCAGGCGTCGAAGGCGTCTCCGGCGGAAGAGCCGTCCAGCGCGATCTGGCGCACCGGAATCGGCGCGGGCTTCTGGGCTTCGGCCACGCCGGCGTCGAGGAAGAACAGCCGAGCGCCGCAGTCGGCGACCATGCCGGCGATCGCCTCGGGCGTCGAAGAGGGCGCGATCGGCGCCACCGCGACGCCGGCCCGCAAAGCCCCCAGGAACAGCGCCGTATAGGGGATCGACGAGAGGGCGCAGACGGCCACCGCCTCGCCCGGCTGGATCCCGTCGCGCTGCAGGGCGGTGGCGACGCGGTCGGCCAGGGCGTCGAACTGCGCGTAGGTGGCGGCCTCGCCGGTCTCCATGACGACGGCGAGGCGCTCGGGGTTCTCCCGCGCCCGTTCGCGCAGGATGTCGCCGATGGTCCCGTAGTCGGCGGCGATCATGGCGGCGAGGGTCATGCACTGTTTCCTAAACGCGAAAACCCGTGTCATCCCGGCCGAAGCGCAGCGTAGAGCCGGCGACTGTGTTGGGTCAATCGGGCTTTTGCCAGGGCTGGTTTG
>NZ_LSJA01000030.1 GCF_001556515.1 Caulobacter sp. CCH9-E1
AACCATCAAGCCAACGCTTGACCTACATCGCAATACACAGGGACCCAGGGGCGGCGCGCGCGGCGCTCCCGCAACCCCTGGGTCCTAAGATAGCCTCTGCGAGGCTTCCGGGATGACACGCGTATGAGTGTTGGTTGGAGGTGAACCCCCTTCTCCCCCGAGAAGGAGCCATCCTTACATCTCACGGCGAGACGATCGCAGGGCTGTCCAAGTCACTCAAGGACCGCCCGCCGGGCGGCCGCCGCGCGGCGACGCGGAGCGTCGTCCTTGACTGACTTGGTCAGTCCTGCACGCTGCAGCCTCCAAGAGATTTAAGGACGGGACCGCGCGGGGGGGCGCAGGGGAAGAGCGATTAGGTTGGGAGACAAGAGGAAATCTGGCCACCACCCTATCGAATAAACAACCTTGCCCAATAAGCGTGGCTTTAGCTAACCTCGCTCCGAACGCGAAAATTTGGGCATCCCCGTGACTTTCACTCCATTCGACCCCCTAGAATTCAAGAATGCGAAAATTAGCGATGCAGCGCTCGGCGCGCTGAAGCGTGAGATCGGAAACATTCTGAGTTCTTATGTTGGTTGGTACGACCCCTTCTGCGAATTAATTCAGAATGCGCTAGATGCTCTTGAAGCTCGCGTGGCTCTGGAAAACTCGGCAGGCTCATCCGACAATTACGAGCCAAGACTTAGTATAATAATTGACCTAAAAGACAACGCCCTAACCATCAGCGACAATGGCATTGGACTAGACAAGGATAAGTTTGAACAGTTCTTAGCGCCAAATTTTTCCTTTAAGACTGGAAACACGCGCGGACACAAAGGTGTCGGCGCAACATATGTCGCATATGGTTTCAACTATATGCGCGTATCTACAAAAGTTCCCGGTTACGAAGCCTCAGGCAGAATAGTTGGAGCGAAAAATTGGGTTAAGGCCAATTCATCTGGCGGCAACCCCAAGGTAGAACCCGACGCCTCTCCACTTGCGGACAACACTTTCAACGATTTCGATCGTGGGGTTTCCATTACCGTCCGCTTTGACGACGAAACGCACCCCAAACGATTGGATTGGATTCAGGCTAAAACTGCCGAAAAATGGGCGAAAATCCTAACCATCAAGACAGGCCTAGGATCCATAAGAAAAGACGAGAAAATCAAAGTTGAAGTCGTCGTTAAAGGCGACAAGGAGACGACGAAATTCTCGCTACCAGGAACATCATATCTCTGGCTTCACCAGTCACCCTGCAAGAAATCGTCCGTCAAGGAAGTATTCAAGGCCCAGGACGACCTATACAAGAAATTCGGCCCAGGCCGAAAGATGCCCGATAAGTACAGCAATTTGGATTTTCTATACGAGAATTGGACAAGCAATGAATTGCTAGACTTACTCGGCACGTCGTTGGACGCGGAAGAAAAATCCATTATCGAGCGACACACACCAACTGTTTCTGTAGAATTTGGCTACACAGCCAAACTATGGAGCAAGTTCAACGAGTCTCTTGAGCTGAGAGCAAATTATCGCGTCCTAAATGCGGGAATACAACTTGCTGCAAATAACATGCCGCAAGGAGAAACCATTTCTATCCCGCTGACGCGCAATATTGGACGCCAAAACCAACTGCACTTTCTAATTCATTTTGAAAATTACTCCCCAGACATGGGGCGAAAGGGCTTTCACAGAGAATTGACGGATTTCGCAAGAAGCGTCTCACGCCAGATTTCTGAAAACCATCTTGCCAAACTTCGCTACCTTCTCAAGGCAAATACCGGCGTTGCACCAGATTTGGTGCGTGAAATGAAGATTAGCGATTGGAAGAAGGACATGCTGACCCATGAGGACAGCCAGCCCCTAGTACTTAAAAGCGAGCACTTCTTTCTACCAACTGAGCGCGTCTCCATCACGTCCGCCCCCACCAGGGAACAGGATGTTATCGCTCTATTCCATCAGTTAATCGCGGGCGGCGTAGTCCGCGGCATTAGCGTTATGTCGACAAACGAGCGCTTTACGTATGATGGTCTATTCAAGGTAGCGTTTGATCTCGCGCCGAATATCTATGTCTATGACGAACAAAAGAACCCCTTAGGCGTCCCTGAAGATACAGCGATCGCGCTGAATGGAAAAGTTACAGAGCCAAGAGTTCTGGAGTACAAGTTTAGCCTGGACGGGCTAGTAGAAGATCTTGAGAATCAAGACAAGAATATCAAAGATATCGATCTGTGCGTAGTCTGGGATGTCGGCACGACATACACTGAACGATACGGAATAACCTCGCTCCTAATACCCGAAAACTCTGATCAAAGGCAGTTTCACGGCGTGACGCACGTTCTTTCCGACATTGAAACTGGAGCTAAGCACTGCGATCTCATCGTCCTCAAAGACTTGATCGATTTTCTGAACGCTCCTGCGGAGACGGCAGTGATCCAGCGCGAACGGTTTGAATAGACCCCCCCATCCACACCTCCCGCCGCCTAATCCCCAAC
>NZ_LSJA01000308.1 GCF_001556515.1 Caulobacter sp. CCH9-E1
TGGCGGAGTGGTGACGCAGCGGACTGCAAATCCGTGCACGCCGGTTCGATTCCGGCCCGGGCCTCCACCGCCATTGCGCGATAGCTAGCCAAAGCCGTGGTTCCGAAGGCTCCTTACTCGGCCGTCGGCGTCCTGACGCGCGATCAGCGCATTGGCGCGCCAACGAACAAGACCAGATCGCGCGCCCTTGGTCAGCTTCAAAGCCGCTGTCGGGCCGGCCCTCTTATGTCCTGAGACGAACGCTCCAGCCGCGGCATCGACCGTCCACGCTAGCAAACCCGGGCAGATATGATGACAATAAGTAGACATCCTATAAGTAGCAATCTACAGTGATGACGATAGGTAGCGTAACGAGATCCAAGCGCGATGTTCGATAACAATTCACCGGCTGGCGCCGCGCCAGATGACGCCGGCCAAACGGGCGACGGCGAGACTGGCGATCGATGTCGTGGCGGCCTGGCGCGCCGGGATAGGCGCTCGGCCAAGCCCGCCCTTTCGGCGTTTTCAGAACTTTTTCGACGATCGATACTAGCCCACGGCGAGACAGCCTATCGCTTGCACGGGGCGTTGAAGGCGGCGGGCTACCAAGTGCCCTGCACTAGCCTTTATGGCTGGCGACGAGGAGATCAGTACCCGCGCGACGTGGAGAGTCTTCGAGTTCTAGCCTTCATCGAAAAGCGCTATGGCCTTCGTCAGAACGCGCTCAAGGACCAACTGCCCAACCCCAACCGGGCTTCCGTCGGCTTCCGTCACGTCGATCTAACCCGCGCCGAGCGCCGCTGCGTGGCCTGGCACTTGCCCGACGACTTCAACGAGCGCACCCCGGCCGCGCAAGCGGAGATCATCGCCTGGCTTCGGCGGAACGTCATGACCGGCGCCACGCCGTTTCGAGAGTATCATCGCACGGCCCGCAAGCACCGGTTCGCGTTGATCTTCCCCGAGGCGGCGGCCGAGATCGCCTCCGTTCCCGACCCGAGCGAGACAAAGGGCCGACGTCGCGGGCAGATCGGCCAAGCCGCGCCCCTCGAGCTCGATCGCGAGATGCGCGAGCTCGTATGCTTCAAGATGGCCAAGATCACGCCGATGGGATTTTGCCGACGCGGATTTTGGAAACCGCCCACGGCGCATCAGATCCTAAACTATGTCGGGCTCCTCTACGGCGCCCTCTCCGCCGAATCCGAGGGTCCGATCAAGGGGGCTGGCGCTCCGCACGAGACGCTCAGTCTCGCGCTTCTGGCCATTCCTGGGGTGTGGCGCTGGTACATCGAATGGCGCCACCGTCGACGCGGCTTCTATACGCGGTGGGAAATGCACATGCTCGAGTTCGCCGCCTCCCTGCTCAAGCCGGGAACGGGCTGGCTTTCGCAGTCGCCGGCCTTGGCCAACCGCTTAAGACCCATCGCGGGTGTGGTGTCGATGGAGGAGGTCGCGCGCGCTCAGCGCGATTGGACAGGGGCCTGCCAAGAGGCCTTTCAGCAGGTCCGCACCTGGAGCAAGGATGTCGTCCGCGTCGCGCGCGTGCACCGCGATCCCTTCCTCGCCGTTCTTCCGGTCCTGGAGGCGCCGCGTCCCGTCGCCGTCTACAGCCGTATCGGCGACGAAATCCTCAAGCGCATGCCCGATCCGGTGGTCGATCCGATAGCCGCCGCCGAGGCGTCCAGGGCCTTTCTGATGCTGAGGATCGGCCTGCACACAGGTCTTCGCCAAAAGAACTTGCGCCAACTGCGGGTCGGCCCGATCGGCGCAGCGCCGACTCCGATGGCGACGTTGGAGGCGCTTCAATGCGGCGAGCTCTTCTTCGACCCGCTTGAGGCCGGCTGGATCGTCGCCCTACCGGCCGCGGCCTTCAAGAACGCGACCTCATCCTATTTCGCCAACAGCCCCTATCGCTTGCGGCTTCCCGATCACGGAGGCCTCTACCGGCAAATCACTGCTTATCTCGCCATACATCGCCCGATCCTGCTGGGCGACCTTGAGGACCCGGAAACCTTCTTTGTGAAATTCGCCCGCTCGGCCGAGACCGGATCCGCTCGCTACCGCTCCTCGGATTTCTACGTCGCTTGGCGCCAGATGATCGAGCGCTACGGGATCTATAATCCGTTCACCGGCCGAGGAGCGATCGAGGGCCTCCTGCCCCATGGTCCTCACAATGTCCGCGATGTCCTGGCCACTCACATCATCAAGCGCACGGGGTCCTATGAGCAGGCTGGCTTCGCTATCCAGGACAAGCCCGAGACCCTCGCCCGCCACTACGCGCGTTTTTTGCCGCACGACAAGGCGGAGATCGCCGCGCGTATCCTCGACGAGGTGTGGACTGGGGGAAGTTGACGTCGCTCGAAGCTTAGCTGGATCGTCGCCAGAATTTCTACCTGCGAACCCGCGAGCTATCGTATCCCCTCGCGCATCCGTCACGCCTTGCGGGAGGCGCGTAACGGGATGTCGCCGGCGTGGAGACCTTACCCAACCATGTCCGGCATATGGCCACGCTCGGCCTTGAAACCGCCCCTCGCGCGTTGGAGCATGGGATCGCTGATCGAGGCCCATGCATGCGCCATCTTTGGCTTGTCATCGCCGTCTGCTTCTGCGCCGCCGCATCGAGCATGCCCGCCGCCGCCGGCGAAACGGACAACCTCGCCTTTATCAATCGCCTGACCTGGGGCCAGACCACTCAAGACGCCGCCGACATAAACCGACTGGGCCGCGATCGGTGGCTGAAAAGGCAGCTTCGCCCCACGGGCCCGGCTCGGCTCCCTCCCGAGGTCCAGGCTCGCATCGACGCCCTTCGCATATCGCGAGAGTCCATGGCCCAGATCGCGGTGACGATGGACGCAGAGAATAGGGCGGCGACGAAGCTGCAGGACCCGACCGCGCGGCAGGCGGCCCAGCAGGCCTATGGCAAGGCGATGGCCGACCTGAAGCAGCAGGCCGCGGCGCGCTCGTTGCTGCGCGATCTCTATTCGCCTCATCAGCTTCAGGAGCAGATGACCTGGTTCTGGATGAACCATTTCAACGTCCAGGCCGACAAGCGCGACATCCGGGCGATGATCGGCGACTACGAGGACCAGGCGATCCGGCCCCATGCGCTGGGCAAGTTCCGCGATCTGCTGAAGGCGGCCGACCTGCATCCGGCCATGCTGCGTTATCTCGACAACGACCAGAACGCGGTCGGCCGGGTCAACGAGAACTACGCCCGCGAAATCCTGGAGCTGCACACGATGGGCGTCGGCTCCGGCTACAGCCAGAAGGACGTCGAGGAAATGGCGCGGGTTCTGACCGGCGTCGGCGTCAGCCTCTCGCCCGATGCGCCCAAGCTGAAGGCCGAACAGCAGGCTTTCTATGTCCGGCACGGACTTATGGAGTTCAATCCGGCGCGGCACGACTTTGGCGACAAGGTGGTTCTGGGACGCCGCGTCGGCGGCGCGGGGCTTTCGGAGTTCGAACAGACGCTGGACGCACTCGCCCGACAACCCGCGACAGCCCGGCACGTGTCGCGCAAGCTGGCGCTGTACTTCATGGGCGAGGCTCCGCCAGACCTGGTCGATCGGATGTCGACCAAGTTCCTACGCGGCGACGGCGATATAGCGGAGGTGCTCGACGTCCTGTTCCAGTCTTCGGCGTTCAAGGCCTCGCTGGGAAAGAAGCTCAAGGATCCGATGCACTACGCGGTCTCGGCGGTGCGGCTCGCCTATGACGGCCACCCGATCGCCAATACCGCGCCGCTGCAGGCTTGGATCAACCGGCTGGGCCAAGGCCTCTACAACCGCGACACGCCCGATGGCTATCCGCTGGAGGACGCGGCCTGGTCGGGCCCTGGCCAGCTCACGACCATGTTCGAGGTGGCCCGCCAGATCGGCGCGAACTCAGCGGGCCTTTTCAAGCCCGACGATCCGGCGGCGGAGGACCAGCCGGCCTTTCCCCAACTCCAGAACGCCCTCTTCTACAAGGTCCTGGAAGCGCGGCTTTCCCCCGAGACGCGGTCGGCCTTGGCCCAGGCGCGCTCGCCCGCCGAGTGGAACACGCTCTTCCTGTCTTCTCCCGAGTTCCTGCATCGATGAGACCAGCGCCATGCATCGTCGAACCTTTCTGACCGCGGGGCTCGCCGCGACGACAGCCGCGGCGATTGGCGGCAAGGCCTGGAGCGCGCCCGCCACGGACCAGCGCCTGCTCGTCGTCTTCCTGCGCGGCGGCTACGACGCTATCAACGTGGTGATCCCGACCTCCAGCGACTTCTATTACGAGAGCCGCCCGACCCTCGCGATCGCTCGCCCGGATTCCACTAACGCCAACGCCGCCCTCTCGCTCGATGGCGACTGGAGCCTGCACCCCGCGCTGAAGGACAGCCTCTATCCGCTTTGGGCCAAGAAGCAGATCGCCTTCGTGCCCTTCGCGGGAACCGACGACATGACCCGCAGCCATTTCGAGACTCAGGACACCATCGAACTGGGCCAGCCGGTGGGCGGGCCCAGGAACTATCGTTCCGGCTTCATGGGCCGCTTGGCCCAGGAGCTCTCCGGTGGCCGTCCGATCGCGTTCACGGCCCAGCCGCCACTGGCGTTCCAGGGGCCGATGTCCGTGCCGAACGTCGCGATCACCTCGGTCGGCAAGCCCGGCCTGGATGAGCGACAGGCCAGGCTGATCCAGGAGATGTATCGCGGCCACCAGCTCCAGGCGGCGGTGACGGAAGGCTTCTCCGCGCGAGACAAGGCCTATGCCGCCTTGGCCGGCGAAATGGCCGCCGCCAATCGCAACGCCATATCCCCCAGCGGCTTCGAACTGGCCGCCCGCCGCGTCGCCCGCCTGATGAAGACGGACTACAATCTGGCCTTTCTCGACGTCGGCGGCTGGGACACCCACGTCAACCAAGGAGGCGCGACGGGCGTGCTCGCGGACCGGATCGGCCAACTGGGCCGAGGCCTCGCCGCGCTGGCCGAGGACATCGGCCCAGAGACGTGGGCGAAGACGACCGTCGTCGTGATCTCGGAGTTCGGCCGCACCTTCAAGGAGAACGGCGACAAGGGCACGGACCACGGGCACGGCAGCGTCTACTGGGTGCTGGGCGGCGCGGTGAAGGGCGGGCGGATGGCGGGGGAGCAGGTGGCGATGGTCGCGAAGTCTCTCAATCAAGGCCGAGACCTTGTGGTCCTGGCCGATAACCGAGCCATGATGTCTTCGATCATCCAACGACTGTACGGATTGCGCCGGGATCAGACCGAGAAGATCTTTCCTGGTGGTCCCGGACCTTTGGAGAGCTTGTCTCTCGTTTAGCGCCGTCACCATTTGCGCTGGATTGACCGCCAAGTTCGCTCTGGTGGCAAAAGGTTCGAACAGGGCTGCCATGTTCGTTTTTTTGTCGCGCTCGCCGGCGGACTTCGAGTAATGGCGTCACAAAGGCGGGCGATAAGCCCGCGCTAGCCTAAACGGCGGTGGGGACTAACAGACATGACTAATCTGCGGGGCCAACGCGCCCTGGTCACTGGCGCGTCCGGTTTCATCGGAACCCATCTTGCTCGCCGCCTGGCCGACATGGGCGCGGAGCTCGTTTGCCTGGACCTCAAGCCGCCGCGCGAGGAACTTCCTGGCGCGCTATACGTGCGTGACGACGTGCGTCGCCTGAGCGCGCTGAGCCTCCCCAAGATCGATCGAATCTACAATCTGGCCGCGGTCCACACGACGCCCGGCCACCCGGATCACGAATACTACGACACCAATGTCTGGGGAGCGCTCGAGGCGGTGAAGCTGGCCGAGCGGGACAACGTCCAGCACATCACCTTCACCAGCTCGATCTCGATCTACGGCCCCTCGGAAGAGAGAAAGGTCGAGACGAGCGACCCCGCGCCGGTGTCGGCCTATGGCAAGTCCAAGCTGATGGCCGAGGAGATCCATCGCGGCTGGCTGCGCCAAGCAGGCGGCCGGAAGCTCACCATCGTGCGCCCCGCCGTCGTGTTCGGCGCTGGCGAAGGCGGCAATTTCGCCCGCATGGCGGCTCTCCTGAAGAAGGGCTTCTTCGTCTTCCCCGGCCGTCGGGACACGATCAAGTCGTGCATCTATGTCGAGGACCTGCTGGATCTCGTGCTGACCGCCGGCGCCAAGGACTCCACCTACGAACTGCTGAATGGCGCCTATCCCGAATGCCCCACTTTGGAGACCATCGTCACTAGCCTGCGCGATAGCTACTTCCCGTCGGCCAAGCTCTATGACGTGCCACAAGGCGTGGTGATGGGCGCGGCCAAGACCCTGGCGACGTTCAAGGGCTTTGGTTTGGGGATTCACCCCGATCGCGTGACCAAGCTCGTACGCTCGACCTATGTGTATCCGGGCTGGGCCACCGAGAATGGCTTGCTAGGCGACCAGGCGTTCCGCAAGGGCTTGGAGCGTTGGGCGCGAGCGACGAACCAGAGCTTCGTTTAACTTCCCCCTTTCGCGTTTCGCGTCCAGGGAAAACCGCCCCCAGGGCCCGCCACTTCGGCAAAGGTTTCTAATGTTGGGAATAAGGGCGTGAGCCGCTTGCGGAAAAGCTTGGTGCTACTGCGGGCCGCAAGCCGGCTGTCGCCGCGTATGGCGCTGTACATGGCTCGGCGCGTCGCGCGTAACAAACTCGCCGTGCGTCTTCCATCGGCCTACAGAGAGCGTTTGACCGCGATCGAGCGCGCGACCCCCGCGATGGGACGCGGCAAGCCGCTCACGCCCGCCGTCATCGAAACGGCGGGATTCTACGGCGCGGAGTATCGCGACCAGATCGATGGCGTGCTGTCTGGCCGCGTTTGCCTGCATGGCCGGGAGATCGATTTCGGAAGCCCCTCCGACATAGATTGGAAGCGTCAACTTCCGGACGAGGGCGATCACCAGATGTGGCGGGTCAAGCTCGGCCACATGGGCTTCCTGAGCCCCATGCTAGCCGAAGGCGGACCCGAGCATCACGCGGCGGTCGCGCATGCCATTGCCGGCTTCCGCGAGCGCACGCGAGTGACGGATCCCGGCAGCTTCAACGCCTACTGGTTTCCGTATGGCGTCTCCCATCGGATCCTGGCCCTCGCCTCGGGCCTCCTGTTGGCGCGAGCCAAGGGAGGCCTCGCGCCAGAGGTCGACGCGCTAGTGTCGGACTTCCTGCGCGAGAATGTCGCTTTCCTGCTGGACAACGTGGAGCATGAGCTCCGCAACAACCACGTCGAACGCAATCTTGCGGCGTTGAGCCTCTACTTCAGTCATGTCGACGAAGTCCCGCCGCCCATCGCGGCGAGGCTTGAACGCGATATCGCCCACCTTGTCTCGCACACGATCCTGCCCGATGGCGCGCAGGTCGAGCGCTCGCCGATGTATCAAGGACTGAGCGTCGTCTCGCTCGCCGTAATGTCCGAAGCGCCATTCCTCTCGGCGACGCTGAGGGAGACCCTGACGCGAAAGCTGGAAGCCGCGCGTTTCGCCTTCGCGGTGCTCTGTCATCCCGACGGCGAAGTCGCGCTCTTCAACGACAGCTGGCACGAGGAGGTCCCGCGTCTGAGCGGACCTAAGGCGCCGGAGGGGCGGTCCATCCTCGAGCATGGCGGATATGCCCGCCTCTCGCAGGCGGACGACGTCTGCATACTGGACGCGGGTCCGCTGGGGCCACGCTGGAACCCGGGTCACGGCCACGCCGACTTCCTGTCCATCGAGATCACGCTGGGCGGCCAAAGGCTCGTCGTCGATCCCGGCACGTCCCGCTACAACACGGGTCCAGAGCGGGCCCGCGAGCGTAGCGCCGAGGCCCACAACGGTCCTGTCTGGTCGGGACATGAACCGGCCGAGTTCCTCGGCTGCTTCAAGGTCGGTCGCATGGCCGAGGCGCGGCTGGCGCCGACGGATAAGCTTCCCGACGAGCGGACGATCGGCGGCGTCTTCCCTAGCGCACCGGGTCGGACGGCGCGTCTGGTTCGGCTCTATCCCGGCGCTGGCTTCCTGGTCGCCGACCTCTGGGGCGGGGCGGAGCCGCGTGGCCAGGTCTCCTGGCTCGTTCCCGACGCCTGGGGGATCGAGCCGGCGTCGGATCGGCGCTTCCTGCTCCGCCACGCGACCGCCAGGCCCCAGGCTTGTATCGAAGTGCTATCCGAGGCCGAGGTCGACGCGCCGCGCGCCTCGTTCTGGGCCAGCCACTACGGTCGCCGCGATCCGGCCTTCGAGCTGCGTGTGCATCCTCGCACCGCCGACGGCCGCCAACATCTGCTCTGCTGGATCGGCCACGCCCCTCCGCCGCCCGAGGCTCTATCGGACGGCGAGATGCTGGCCCGCCAGTTGCGAGCCCTTGTCGAAGCCGCGTGAAGGATCAAAGCCATGCCTTTTGAAAACCTGCCCCCCGCGCTTCTCCCCCGCGACGCCCTTCCGCTGGGCCTGGGCTGCAGCCGGCTGGGGTCGGTGAACGGCGCCAACGGCGATGAAGCGCGCGCGCTGGTGAAGCTGGCGCTGGACCAAGGCGTCCGCTTCTTCGACACCTCGAACATCTACGGCCAGGGCGACAGCGAGCGCGTCCTGGGCGAGATCCTCGGCCAGCGCGACGACGTCATCGTCTGCTCCAAGGCCGGCAAGCATCTGTCGATGAAGATGCGCGTCTTGGCGCCGCTGAAGAGCGTCCTGCGCACGGTCGCCCGGCGTTCGGACCAGGCCCGCCGAGGCGTCGCCGCCGCCCGCGCCAAGCCGATGCCGACCCGCTGGGACCCCGCCTTCCTGTCCGCCAGCCTTGACGGCAGCCTGCGCCGCCTGAAGCGCGAGCGGATCGAGATGTTCATGCTGCACAGTCCGCCGGCCGAGGTGGTCGCTCGAGGCGACGCCGTTGGCGCCTTGGAGCAGGCGCGCCAAGCCGGCAAGATCGCCATCGTCGGCGTCTCGGTTGATGACGTGGCGACCGCCGAGGCCGCCCTGAAAGACCCGCGCGTCAAGGCGCTGCAGGTCCCGCTGCATCCGGGCGACACGGCCTTCGACGCCGTCGTGCGCGACGCGGCCCGCAAGGGCGTGGCGATCATCGCGCGGGAGATCCTAGGCGGCGCCCAGGCGATCGCCAGCCAGGCCGACCCGGCCCGCTATGCCCGCGACCAGATCATCGCCTCCATCCGCCGCTCCGGCGTCTCCCTGCCCCTGGTCGGCGCGACGCGCACGGCCAGCCTGACCGCCTCGACCGAAGCCGCCCGCGCGGCCAAGGCCGGTGCCTGAGCCTTTTCCCACGCCCTTCCGCCTATTGAACGGACGCTCGACCATGAACATCGCCTTTGTCGGATGCGGCTTCGTCTTCGACATCTACATGCGCACGCTCCGCGCCCACCCCGAGCTGGTCGTCATGGGCGTCCATGACAAGAACCCGGAGCGGTCGGCCAAGGTCAGCGCCTATTACGGCTTCAACGCCTATGCCAGCTACGACGAGCTGCTGGCTGATCCACGCGTCGAGGCGGTGATCAACCTGACCAACATAAGCTCGCACTTCGAGGTCAGCCTGCGCGCCCTCCAGGCCGGCAAGCACGTCTATTCGGAAAAGCCGCTGACCAAGAGCGTGGCCGAGTCCCGCCAGCTGTTCGACGCCGCCGCCGCCAAGGGCGTCCGCCTCTACGCCGCGCCCTGCAACATCTTCGCCGACAGCGTCCGCACCCTGTTCAAGGCGGTCGAGGACGGCGCCATCGGCAAGCCGCTGCTGGTCTATGCCGAGCTGGACGACAACCCGATCCACCTGATGCAGTTCGAGTCGGTCAAGAGCCCCACCGGCGCTCCCTGGCCGCTGGAGGAGGAAATCCTCGAGGGCTGCACCTACGAGCACCTGGGCTATCACCTCGTCTGGATCTGCGGCCTGCTGGGCCCGGCCGTCTCGGTGACGGCCTTCTCAAGCGAGCTGATCGAGAACAAGATGGAAGGCCTGCCCGCCCGCGTCGGCACGCCGGACTTCTCGGTCGCCTGCCTGCAGTTCGCCAACGGCGCCTCGGCGCGGATCACCTGCAGCGTCGTCGCCCCCCGCGACCACCGCATGCGGGTCATCGGCGACGCTGGCGAGGTCATCAGCGACAGCTACCGCCATTACCAGTCGCCGGTGTTCCTTGAGCGCTACAGCAAGGGCGGCCTCAGCGCCCGCAAGTTCCAGACCCTGCGCGCCCACCCGGGCCTTGGCCGCCTGTTCGGCATCGGCGGCCGTCGCGTGAAGCTGGCCCGCAACGCCAAGTCCGCGGCCGTCGAGCGCGACCAGCAGATGCGCTCGTCCTTCAAGCAGCGCCTGTTCGAGTGGGTGCGCCGCCGCGAGGTCTACGCCCAGGACAAGTTCGCCGGCGTCGCCGAGATGGCCCGCGAGCTCAAGGCCGGCCGGCCTCAGTACCTGAGCCCCGACTTCATCATGCACGTCAACGAGCTGACCCTGCTGACCCAGGGCGCGGGTCCGGACGGCCTGGCCGTCAAGCCGACCACCACCTTCGCCCCCCTGGGCCCGATCCCGGGCACCGAGGCCACGATCAAGGACTACCGCGCCGCGGCGCGGCCCGGCCTGCTGGAGCGGCTGGTGCCGGTCAAGGACTGAGGTCGGGAGAGAGCCGCCGGGGGGGCGGCGGCCTTTTTCTAGGCGGCGACAGGAGCCGGCTTGGCGCGCGCGCGCCAGGCTGCCTTGAAGAACCTCATTAGGGGTCGCTCGATCACCCAATACGAGATGAAGCCCCCGGCGATCGATACAGCCAGCCCCAAGCCCACCACGGCGAAGAACTCGACGTATCCGCTCAAGTTCATTCGGATCAGGAGCTTGTACGTCACCGCTAGCACGATGGTGTGGGACAGATAGAGCGAGTAGGATGCGTCCCCTAGGGATTGAAGGAACCGCATCACCGGCGACGAACGTCCGCCCTTCGCGGCCAACGCACCGAGCAAGATCAGGCCGGCGCTTGCATAGGCGGCGAGAAACTTTAGGGCGGGAGCGAGCGACGCGGGATCGGAAAAGCCCCAGATCAAAACGCCGACGAACGCGAAGGCCGGACGCTTCGGGACCACGTCCTCGAACTTGGCGATCAGGACGCCCAGCACGAAGAACAGCGTGACCGGGTTCTCCAAGAACTTGAAGACCACGCCGACGTCGGCGAACAGATAGCCTAGGCCGATTGACACGATGATCGCCGCCACGGAGAGGATCGCCGGCCTGCCGATCAGGATGCCCGCCGCGAAAAGCGTGTAGAAGAACATCTCGTAGTTCAGCGTCCAGCCTGGGATCAGCACCGGCCAGATTTGATCCGGCCTGTAAGAGCTGTAGTGAGGGATGAAGAGCAGAGAGGCCGCGATCTCGCCCGCGCCAGGCATCTCCTTCATCCCCGACACCGCCAGCTTCGAGACCAGGAACACGGCCGTGAAGAACCAGTAGATCGGAATCACACGGGTTATCCGCGAGTAGGAGAACTTCCAGAAATCCTCGCGCCCACCAACCCGGCAGATGATGTAGCCGCTGATAACAAAAAAAACCTGGACGCCGATCGCACCAAAGTCGAACGCGCTCAGAGGGTTAGTGTCCATCCATGCCTTACCCGAGATGCTGTGGTGCACGACGACAAGCAAAGCGGCGAGCGCCCTCATAACCTGAAGAGCTTCGACCTTCTGGCTCTTGGGCGAAGTCATTAGGTGTTAGCCCTCCAGCTCATCCGAGAGTTGGTTTAGCGCGCGGGTAGCGCGAATCCGTTCCACGCACCGATGGAACAGGGATCGCCGCCGCCGCGAATACGGCGAAGACAGACCAAGAAACAAGATCGACAAAGGCGGCCCCAGCGTACCAAACGACCCACATGCTTACGAGAACCGACAACGGTCTTGCGATATTCATCGCTCGCAAAAGGCCGAGCAGGGCTAAGATGAACAGAGCGCCACCGACGATGCCAAAATAAATCCACTGCCACCAGAAACCGTTGGACATCAGGTCGGTAGGTCCGACTGACGCGTACCAAGGGAAGGCGGAGTAGGCGCCTTTATCGGACCACACATTCGAGATCGTTGGGAGCACTGCCTGTGCATCACCCACGCCATAGCCCAATAGGGGGCGTTCGATCATAGCCCGGGTTCCAACAATTGGCCCGGCGGTGATACGGCCGAAAAAGCTGCCTGATCTTTGGTGGGCCGAGAAGAAGTCGAAACTGTGTGGCGCCAACGCGAGAAGCCCACTCAAGAGCATCAATGACGTTACCGCCGCGAACTTCATGCCCGCCGTTCTGGGCCAGTAGACGAACACGAGAGCGGCGATGAGGTAGAACAGGGCCGAAAGGCTCGGCGCCACAAGGTAGGCCACCGCCAGCATCAGCAAGAAGCGTCCAACCGGGTGGCGGCGCCCCTTGTTCCGCCCGGTGAATAGGACCAGCAGATTGAGCGCCGCTAGAGTCGCCGCCAGGAAGGAAGGCTCGCTGGCGAACGCCTTAGCCCGGTATTGCCCATAGAGTTGTAGGTCGCGATCCAGGCTAGCATAAAGGCCGCGCCCCGTACCGCTGTAGATAAGTTCCGACACCTGGTTAAAGATCGGACGGGCGCCAGGGATCAGCTCGATACATCCCAGCGCTAGGAAAACGCCCCACAGTACTAGGAAGAAGCGATCGTCTGTCCGCACGCTCTCGTCCGCCAACATGACCGCGATCCCGGTCGCCAGTGCGATGGAAATCGAAAGCTGAGCCGCGCCGCGCAACAGCGCAACGATGTCGCCGCCAAACAGGCTCGCGAAGAACGCGGTCACGATAATGAGACCGAACACGCTCAGCAGCGGCGCCAGCAGACGCTTCAAGCCCCGCTGCAGCGCCATCAGGAATAGGGCCGCCCCGGAAAAAACGCACAGATACATCGGCACGATCACCGAACCGCCGCTGGCGATCGAGAGCCGCGTGTGGAAGCCAATAATGAAGACGACGAGCAGCAACTTGATCAGCCCGGCCTGACTCTTGGCTGGCGCCGGCGCCATCTGGGCCTTCATGGAGGTCGGGTTGGTCACCATGTCCTCAAGACCCCATGACGAGACGCTTCAGTTGGCCGAGGACGCCGCCAAGATGCGGCGCCAGACCCAGAGCCGTCGCCGATACGAGACCGACGAAGGCCAAGGCAAGCATATTCGGCGGATAGAGCAGTGCCGAGGACCTTAGATCGCGGCTTGGTCGGTTGGCGTAGGCCGGAGCCAGGTCGCCAATGATTTTGCCGACCACCACCCCGCAAACCGCGCCATAGGCGCCGAAGGCCAGGCCCAGCCCCAGGCCCAAGACGGGCGACAGCACGCCGGTCACCACCTGGCCGCCGATATTGACGTTCACTTCGCCCGTGCCCATCCCCAGGAAATAGGCCGGCGCGGCCAGGATGTTGACGGCCCAGCACAGGGAGAGCAACGCCGTCAGCCGCACGAAGTCGGGATTGTAGGCCCCGATCCAGATCAGCGACACCAGCGGCGAGCCGGCGATCACCGCCCCCATGATCGGGGCGCCGACCAGGGCGGCCATCCGGCAGGTCTTGCGGAACAGGGCGCCGAGGGCCGCGGGATCGGTCTCCTTCAGGTTGGCGAAGGCCGGGACGAGGTTCTGCAGGGCCGTGATGGCCACGCCGCGCACCTGATAGACCATCCGATAGGCCAGCTCGTACAGGCCCAGCACCGCCGTGCCGGCGATATGGCCGATGATGATCTTGGTGGTCGGCTCGAACAGCAGGTTGGCGATCGTGCCGATCTGCAGCTTGGTCCCGAAGCCTAGCAACTCCTTGAACAGTCCCCGCTGGAAATGTGTCGGCAGCACGGGAACCGTTCGCCCCACCCTCACCACGAAGGTCCAGGACAGGCCGATGGCCACGACGTACTGGGCGGTCTGGGCCCAGGCCAGGCCCTTCAGCTGGAAGCCCTTGACCAGGGCCAGGGAGGCGGCGACCTGCACCAGCATCCCGCAGATGTTCGAGATCGAGCGCAGGTCGGCCCGGTGCAGACCCAGCAGGGCGGCGGCCGTGACGGCGTTGATGTTCAGCAGCCAAAAGGTCAGCAGGGCGTAGGGGATGATCTGGCGCGCCAGGGCCAGCTGCTGGTCGTGCAGCGCGATCCCCAGGGCGAAATAGATCGGCCAATAGGCCACCAAGGTCAGCACGCCCATGATGGCGGCCACCGACAGCATGCCGGTCTCGATATAGCTCTGGGGCGAGCCCGCCTCGCCCTTGGCCTGCTCGCGCGCCACGAAGCGAGCCAGGCCCGCCGAGATCCCCACGTCGGCCAGCCGCCCGAAGGCCGTCGTCGCCAGCACGAGCGACCACACGCCCAGCAGGCTGACGCCCAGAGTCGAGACCACGTTCTTGTAGATGAAGAACAGGCCAAGGCCGTTGAGCAGGACCTCGGCGACTGAGAACAGCGCGTTCCGACGCAGCGTCATTTCGGCCTACGCGAAAAGACGGATTTGAACTTCAGCGCGGGTTTTTCCACGAGATACCAGGACAGAGTGGCGGGAATGATCGTCAGGACCAATCCGACCGAAGCGTTGGTCAGCGGGCCCCAATGAGGGAACATCTGCGCGAGCAGCTGCTGGATTGGGAAGGCGTAGATATAGATACCGTAGCTCACATCCGGGATTTTCCTCGCCGCCGCGAACACCTGCCCGCGAAGTCCGGCAATCCAGAACGCGGACAGGAATGTCGCCACGATCAGCAGTGTCGAGGTGAGGATCGTATCGTGGAGCACGAAGCAGGCGATCCAGGCGACCAGGACCGCGATCAGGTTGATCGAGATCGACTGTTCCCACTTCGCGTACACGACGCCGAGGAAGAAAGCGAAATAGAGGCGATGAAGCTTGCTGAGCGAATTGCCGTCGAACAGAACGACAGCCTGCTTCCCCGCCATGACGCCGTAGGCGATATAGGCGACGTAAGCGATGACAATCGCGACTGTCGAGAGCACGAAGCCTTTGTTGGTTTTATAGAAACCAGAAACGAAGAACAGCAGCGTCAGTATATAACAGGTGAACTCGAACCTTAGCGTCCAGAGCGACCCATTGACGACGCCCTTATAAATATTTCCCTCGAATACACCGGGCAGGAAATATTGCGGCACGTAAAGAACCGCATTTCCGACGACATACTTCCAAGTCTGAAGGCTTGAGAAGAAATCCGCCTTAGCCGCTGTCGACGCGAAGAGACCCAACAGAACCGTCGTGACAAGCAGCATCACGATCAGGCCGGGGAAGATGCGCAGGCAGCGCGCGACGGTAAAGCTCCGCACGTCGCGGCTGTTCATGATTGAATTGTAGATCAGATAGCCGCTCATGGAGAAAAACAGGGATACCGCCAGCCAACCGCCAGAGTACCCGAAATAGCCGAAGAACCAGTCGTGCTCGCCCTGAAAGTCGAAGGCATGCGAGAACAACACCGCCGAAGCCGCGATAAGACGCAGAAGGTTCAGGTTGTTTTCGCGACGGATCGAAGCGCGTTCGACCGTCGTTTCGGTTGATGTCATCAGCTCTTCACCAGCGCGCGATCGACCCGCTTGACGGCCGTGAACGCCCCCTCCAGCACCGGGAACTTCCACTTCAGCAGCAGCAGCGTCTGGTGCGCGTTCAGGCGGACGATGCGCCAGAAGGCCTTGCGCCAGGCCGAGGCCGTTAGGTGTTGCTTCAGGGCCTTGGTCAGCGGCATCAGCGGCAAAGCCCAGGACAGCGCCCCCGTCAGGCCCTTTTCCCGGACGAAGTGGCGGTCATACTTCTCGAAGTACTTGCCCGGCGCGTGGCCGCTACGCAGCAGCTGGAAGTCGTCGACCTCCAGGTGGTCGCCCTGCAGCATCGACAGGCAGACAACCAGCCAGTCGTAGGCGAACATGCTGACGCCTTCCGGATAGCTGGCCTGCAGGCCGGGCGTGCGATAGACGCCGTACAGGCGGGCGCTGTCGCGCGGATTGCGCAGGTAGATCTCGACCCGCTGGTCCGGCGTCCCCTGGATCGGGAAGGTGCCGCGCGCGGGGCGTTCGTCGCCGTCCGGATAGCGGAACATCACCTTCGTGCAGCAGGCGACCGCCTCGGGATGAGCGTCCAGCTGGGCGATGCACAGCTCGGCGAAACGCGGGCCCCAGATGTCGTCGTCGGCCGCCCACATAAAGTATTCGGTCTGGGCGGCCATCAGCACGCCCCGGAAGTTGACGCTCTGCGGCAGGGTCTGTGGGTGGCGCACGTGACGGACGCGCGCGTCCTTGGCCGCGTACTCGGCGCAGATCTCGCTGGTGCCGTCGGTCGAGCCGTTGTCGAAGATCAGCAGCTCGAAGTCCGTGTAGGTCTGGCCCAGCAGGCTGTCGATGCAGGTGCGCGCGGAGTCGGCGCCGTTGTAGATGATCAGGCCGATGGTGAGACGCGGCATGGCGACCTTACGCCTCCTTCAGCTTGGACATGAGGCGCTCGGCGAACGCCTCCAGGGACTGAAGCGGCCAGGCGGGCGGCGTCAGGGTGCGATAGTCGTAGTCCTCGCCGACCGTGGGGCCGGTGGGCGTGACCCGCTCGATCGCGCAGGGCTGGCCGGTCAGGCGCTCGGACACTGCCGCGCACATCTGGGCGAACTCGTGGACGGTGGCGCTGGTCTCGCCGATGGCGTTGCGGACCGTGCGTCCTGGGCCAGGGGCGGCCAGCCAGTGGGCGATCTGGTGGGCGATGTCTTGCGTGCCGACGAAGTTGCGGCGCTGCTCGCCGGTGGACTTGATGACGATCTTCGATTGCAGGACCGCGTCGCGCGGGAACGAGAACGGGATCAGGCTCCAGCGCCGGAACCGCCCGGCGTCGGCCAGGTCCCCGAACACCGCGCAGGGCCGCAGGATCAGGACCGACAGGCTGTCGGAGGCGCGGCGCGCGAACACCTGCTCGGTGGCGAAGTGCGAGATGGCGTAGTCCGACATCGGATTGATCGGCGAGGCCTCGTCGACCTTGCCGACCATCGGCCCGTAGGCGTGGGCCGACGAGATGTAGACCAGGCGCGTGGCGCCGGCCGCGATCGCGCGCTCGACCGCCGCGCCGGCGCCGAAGACCGCCATGCGCAGGGCCCGCTCGGGCGAGTCCCGAAAGTCCTCGTCGACGATCCCCGCGCAGTGCACGAAGGCGTCGACCTGAGGCAAGGCCAGGGCGGCCACGGCGGCGGGGTCGGAGAGGTCGGCGCGCACCGCCGCCCCCTCCCCGCGTCCGAGGGTGACGACCTCGTGGTCCGCGGACAGACGAGCCTGGACGGCCTGACCGATCAGGCCGGTGGCTCCCGAGAGAAGAACGCGCATCGCCGGCCTACGTCAGACGTCGGCCAGGTGCCAGGCGGGGTCGAAGTCCCGCGCAGCGGCGTCCTTGTCCGAGATCATCGCGGGCTGATGCGGCCACTCGATGCCGAACTCCGGATCGTTCCAGCGCAGGTTCCGCTCGCGCACCGGGTCATAGCTCTTGGTCACGAAGTAGGTCATCTCGACATCGTCCGTGAGCGCCATGAAGCCGTGAGCGCATCCCGCCGGGATGTACATCATGCTGCGGTTCTCGGCGCTGAGCTCGGCCGCGGTCCACTGCTTGAACGTCGGCGAGTTGGGGCGCACGTCGACGATGACGTCGAGCAGTCGGCCGGAGATGCACTTGACGACCTTCACCTCGGACGACTGGCCAAGTTGATAGTGCATGCCGCGCAGCGTGTGCTTGTGCTTGGTGAAGGACGTGTTGATCTCGATGAACTGTGTCGCCAGGCCGTGCTCGGCGAACTCCTTGTGGCAGAACACGCGCGCGAAGAAGCCGCGATCGTCGCCACGCGGCTCCAGGTCGATCAGATAGGCGCCGTCGATCTTCAGCGGGGTGAACTTCATGACAGGGCCTCCGAGAGCGACGACGCGCTGGCCGCCGTACGGGCTTCGTATTCAGCGATCTGCTTGGCCGTGAAGGCCGCGCAGTCGCCGCCTTGGCGCTGGTTCAGGAACCAGTCGGCGGTCCACTGGATCGCCTCGCGGCCGGTGAGCGCCGGCTTCCAGCCGATGGTCTTGCGCGCGAGCGAAGAGTCCAACGCCAGCAGCTTCATCTCGACGGGCTGGAAGCCCTCGGCTTGCACCCAGGCCTTCTCTAGACCCAGGGCCTCGCCCATCATCTCGGCCACCGTTTGAACCGTTAGCGGGGCGTCGGCGACGGGCGCGAAGTTGAGCGCCTTGGGCAGGTCCTTGCCGCCGCTCAGGTGCAGCTTTTCGGCGAAGGTCAGATAGCCCGACACCGGATCGAGAACGTGCTGCCACGGACGGGTGCTGAGCGGGTTGCGCAGCACCAGCGGCTCGCCGCTCTGCATCGCGCGCCAGATGTCGGGCAGCAGGCGGTCCTCCGACCAGTCGCCGCCGCCGACCACATTGCCCGCGCGCACCGTCGCGATGGCGACGCCGGCGTCGGCGAAGTAGCTCTGGTCGTAGCAGGAGACGACCTCCTCGCAGGCCGCCTTCGAGCTTGAGTACGGATCGTGACCGCCCAGCGGATCGCTCTCGACGAACACATGACCGCTATCGTCGTTGCGATAGACCTTGTCGGTCGTCACCACGACGATCGTCTTCAGGTTCGGCGCCTTGCGCAGCGCCTCGAGGACGTTCAGTGTCCCCATGACATTGACCGCGTAGGTGTTGGCCGGCTCGCGATAGGACAGGCGCACCAGAGGCTGAGCCGCCATGTGGATGGCGATGGTCGGATCCGCCTCCGCGACCGCCTTCTCCAGCGAGGGCGCGTCCAGGATATCCCCGAAGGTGGACGTCACGCCTTCCATCGGAAACAGCATGGAGTAGAGGTCGGGCGTCGTGTTCGGCGGCAGGGCGTAACCGGACACGCGCGCGCCCGTCGTCGCCAGCCACTTGGCCGTCCAGTTGCCCTTGAAGCCCGTGTGGCCGGTCAAGAAGACCCGCTGCTCGGACCAGAATTGCTTGTTCAGCATGGATTACCAGACCTTCCAGGGCGCTTCGCCGTCCGTCCAAAGCTTGTCGAGATGGATCTTGTCTCGCAGCGTATCCATCGGCTGCCAGAAGCCATTGTGCTCGAACGCGGCCAGTTGTCCGTCCCGAGCCAGGCCTTCCAGCGGCTCACGTTCCCACACCGTCGTGTCGTCGGCGATCCGGTCGATGACTTTCTTATCCAGAACGAAGAAGCCGCCGTTGATTTGGGCGCCGTCGCCCGCCGGCTTTTCGGTAAATTGGGAAACCTTCGAGCCTTCGAGCATGGTCGCGCCAAAGCGACCCGCCGGGCGCACCGCCGTCAAGGTCGCCTGCAGGCCCTGCTCCTTGTGGAACTTCACCAAGGCTCCGATGTCGATGTCGGCGACACCGTCGCCGTAGGTCATGCAGAAGGGCTCGTCATCAGGCAGGTAGTCACGCACGCGCTTGAGGCGCCCACCGGTCATGGTCTCGGCCCCGGTGTCGACCAGGAAGATCTTCCAGGGGGGAAGGGTGTCCTCGCCGATGTAGGAGATGGACTTCTCCTTGACGTCGACGCAGACGCTCGACTGGTGCAGCGCGTAGTTCGCGAAGAACTCCTTGATGTAGTAGCCCTTGTAACCCAGGCAGATCACGAACTCATTGATTCCATGGGCCGAGTAGATCTTCATGATGTGCCAGAGGATCGGATAGCCTCCGACCTCGACCATCGGCTTGGGACGAACAGAGGTTTCCTCCGCCAACCGAGTACCAAGCCCGCCAGCCAACAGTACAGCGCGCATCACCCCACCTCCAAAATTTCGTGTCTTGCTTGTTCCGCTGCTGGACGCAGCAATCCGGCGAAGAGCTCGCCCCTCGTCCGCCAACCGAAGGCGCCCGCGCAATCGGCGAAGCAGCGTTCCTGGACGGCGTTGAGCGTATCGATATCGTCGATCGACGTGACAATCAGATGCGCCAAGGCCTTCAAGTCCGGCGCGGCGAGATAGCCTTCGCCGACCGGCGTCGGAAGACCGCTGATCGCCTGATCGAGGCCGACCATGGGCACGCGCCTAAAGACGTACGTCAGCTGCCGTAGCTTGAAGCCGCCGCCCATCGTGTCGGGAACGATCCCCATCCGGCAATCCGCGAGGAGTGGGTCGGCGTCATCGACAAAGCCAAGCAGCTTGACCCGCGAATACCGCTGCTGGACGAGATCATGAAGTCCGGGCGCGACGTCGCCGATAACGACAACTTCGATCTCCGCGGCCACGAGCGCGTCGTACGACGCCTCCAGCCAATCCAGCAGGATTTGCTGCTTTTGCTGTGAGGTGCGGCCGCCCAACAAGGCGATGCGCCTCGGCGTCGCCGCCTCGATCCTGCGATGCTCCAGGACAGAGCCATCATAGCCAGGCGACACGAGGACATAGCGCTGATCCGGCGCCAGGGCCTGAAAGACCGGCACGTCGAGTTGATTGATCACGGTAACGATGTCGGTCTCGCCGAGGAGTCTATTCTCGGCGGACTTCACCTTCGCGAGATCCCAGAAAGAGGCCAAGCGAACCAGGGGGTTGATCTTATACTTGCCGTACTTAGCGCGACGCGTCTCGAACTCGATCTCGTGGGAAACGTAGACAAGCGTCGTGGCCGGATGACGCACCTTGTACGCTTTGACCGCTGGCAGCGCATGCGCGCTGCCGATGTTGTCGAGGATGATCGCGTCCCAGGACTGCTTCAGAAGGCCGTCTAGTTCTCGCCTGTGGCTGGGCGTATCGCCTCGCCAAACGATGCTGGGCCAGGAGGACAGGATCGATCCAGACTGCCTCTTGCGTGGCGGTTCGACGATCCGCCAGTCCGCCGGCGCTTCTGCGGAGGTCCGTTCATCCGAGCCGTTAGAACCGCAGAGCACCGTCAGGCGCGCGAAGGGCGCCAATGCGCCGATCACTCCGCGCGAATACACCGCGTCGCCGGCGACCGCAGGAGGATAGGGATAGACCTTCGTAAGGAAGAGCACCTTGGGCATTCGCGCCTCAAGCGTGACTTCCTTCCCGCGGCCTCCAGTAGATTTTTCCGCTAGCTTGCTCATCGCGACTTGGCCGGGCTCCAAACCACGAAGGTTTGGCCGCGCATCGCCCTGAAGACGCCAAGCAGCGTCGCCATGAGCGCGATCACGATCTCCGCGACCGACGCGATAGGCCCCTTCTGGATTTTCGCGCCAATTAGACACGCTATAGCGACGCCCCCCAGGGCCACCAATCCGAACACGGTGGAAAGCGCGAAGGCCCATGCCACGCCCGCGGCGACGCCAATCATCAAGAACAGGCCGCCGAACCAACGGATGAACTTGCGCGACATGTACTTGAACTTGTCGACACCGGCCATTTGGCGAAGTTGCGGCACGAGGTGCAGATGCGTATGGAACGCCCGGGCGGAGATGCGCACTTTCCGCGAGAACTCTTCATTGCGCTTCGAGACAAGCCGCTCATAGGCGACGACGTCGTCGACCTTGATCAACCGAAGGCCGTTGAAAACCGCCGCCATGGATACCGTGAGATCATCCAGCACAGTGTCGGGGAAACTGGGATAAAGCTCGCGACGAAGCGCGAAGATAGAGCCATCGGCGCCCATCACATTGCCAGTCTCGGACTCCAGGCCCTTTAGATATTCCTCAAGCTTCCAATAGAGGCCGCCGACATTCGCCGTCGCCGAGCCGTCTTCGCCCACATAATGCAGCGATCCGCAAAGCCCACCCACGGTCGGATCCGAGAAATAGCTCGCGAGATTGTCGAGCGCGTCCAATCGCAGGGTCACGTTCGCGTCGGTGAAAACGATCACGTCGCCGGTCGCCTGCTTCGCCAACAGCTTCATGCCATGGGCCTTGCCATTGCGGCCGCCGCCCCGAATGACGGTAAGAAGTTCGGGGCGAGCCGACAGCTGATCATAGGTCGTGTCGCTGGATCCGTCGTCGAACGCCAAAATCTGAAGATTGGCGTGCTTACGCTTCAGAGCCTCTAGATTTTCAATCTTCTCCGGCATCGCGCGCGCTTCATTAAAGGCGCAGAAGACCAGCGTGAGGTTTTGAGGCTTGACGTTCGAGAGATGGAGGGGCCGCTTCGGCAGCAGTTTGAGCAGAGCAGGATATATGACGTACGGATACAGCACGATCAGCGCGCATATAGCCGCAACGAAGAAGAAGAAGCTCGCCAGCATTCACATAACCCCAAACCGCATACCCACCGAAAAGCGAACGCTCTAAACTAGTGCCGCCCGATGCTTGCGTAGGTGAAGCCGTGGCGGACCATCTCGGCGGGCTTGTAGACGTTGCGCAGGTCGACGACGACCGGAGCCTTCATCAGGAGCTTGACGCGATCCAGGTCGAGCGCCCGGAACTGATCCCATTCGGTCAGGATGACCAGGGCGTCGGCGCCCTCGGCGGCTTCGTAGGCGC
>NZ_LSJA01000309.1 GCF_001556515.1 Caulobacter sp. CCH9-E1
GGAAAGCACACCCCTACTGTTCGACCATACCCCCATCGCCGCGCGCGCAAACGTCAGTAGTACGACCCGTGCGATAGGCCGTCGCAATGATCCATCACGGCGCCGATCGCGGTCAATATAAAAATCTTCCTTGAGCCGGACTTTTAATAATGACTTTCCCCAATGCGAGCAAATATTTTTAATTTATCAGCAATGGAGAGGTTGCAATGCGGCACCAGAATATCTTCGACGAACAGTTTCCGAGGAAGCCATTATCAGAAATGAGCGAGAAAGAATGGGAGGACAATTATATACCAATTATAAAGAACAAAAATCACGAGATGGAATTCCACGTACACTTTGAACATGATCGAGAATTCATGAATAAAGTTGGTGCCAACAGGGTTTGGGCGTTCGTGGAGTGCGAAAATAATAGTTTTGCGATCCTTCCTGGCTACCACCGAGTGAATGTTCTCCACTACTACGTCACGCAGAAAGCCTGGAGCGATAACGACAGGGAATGTATAGTCTACATCAAATATGAATGAACATTTCATTGCACAGCACGAGTGCAATTCAATTCGACAACCGGAACATCGTCGCCTCAACGAGGTCCTCGAAGTAGAACGTGGCTAATCCCATACTTTGGTGAACTCGGCGAAACCATCGCCTCTCGGTCTGATAGCAGCACCACCACTCGGCGACCATGCGACGGTAATCATCTGCCATGTCATCGAAGTTGAACACTAGTTCGACTTTGTAAGGGGCGTCGAAGGTGCCCGGGATGGACGGCTTGTTCATCGCTGCGCACCCGTCTGACCGAAGAGGACTCGCCATCCGACCCAGATGGCGAGTCCCCATCGGCCATGCGTGAGCAGTCGCCGGAAGATGACCAACTTTGCATCCGTCGAGATGCCACCGCCAAGGGCGAGGTAGTTCGGCGCGCGCGAGCACCAGTAGGTAGAAAAGTGCCGCTGGCTGGTGGTCAGTCGTCGGCGCCGTAGGGCGGAATACAGGTCGGTCATGTCGGTCCTTTCGCGGTAGCCAGGCCGACCGTGTGATGTCGCCTGACCTACCTATTTAGCTCCCGGCCGACAAGGAGAGGCGAGACAAGCAACTGATTATAAATGGAAAATAAAAGATATAGATGTTTCGACCTCTGATTCATTACGGTCAACTAAGTGGCAGGGCCAGGCTAACGCCTTCCGGCCGCACCGGTTTTCTCTCACGGCTTTTCAGACAGCCCCGCACCATACAGGCAGGGCAAAGGAAGAACTAAAATGAATAGTTTTGAGCAAGTTCTCACCAATCGCCACCCCGATCCCACCGCTTGGTGTCGCCACCATTCGACGGCAGAGTTCGCCTCCTACGTGGGCGCGGTAGAGGAAGCTCTCGATCTCCCGAACGGCACCAGTCGCTTGCCTGGCTCCAGCGTCAGCTTCCGGGGCGAACTGACTGTCGATTACCTTGGTGAATGTGACGGCCCGCAGGGCTCTATCTGCCACGCCCTGTCGTTGCGGCTGGGAGACGACCTGGAAGTGATAACCTGCGTTGAGGCTGATGGTGCTTACGGACGCCTTGCGTATCGAGGGCATTGCGACGCCTTCCAGCAGATCGCTGCGGAACTCCGTGTGTTCCGTGGTCGCTGCTTCTCCCACCTGCGCGATAGTCAGGTGGCGGCATGACCTATCCAGCAACCGTCGTAGAGGAATGCGAATCTCTCTGGACGAATTTCTTCGAGCCAGCCCTCGGCAAGCACGCGGCCAACCAGTTCCGCCGTGGGATGCGGCGACAAACTGACGATTTCGCCGACCGCTTTCTCGGCCCACAGCTATTCCGGCCGGATGTCGGGCCTGGCTTGTACGTGCCTGTGGACGTCGAGAAATATAGCGCAGGCCGCAATCACCTGCTGGCCGAAACGCTTATCGTCGAGCCCGACTCCTTCGGTCTCGATTGCGACCCTCGCAACGGCCTATCGTTCTTCGCCAACCCATTGCGGATTGGTGCTCAGCTTCCGGACCCCTTCGACGAAGATCGCTTGGTCTGGGAACCGCCCAGCGGCCGCGTCGCCATGGCGCCGATCCAGGTATTCACCTTCGAGTTCGACGAAGACATCCAGTTCCTCGGCGAACAATTGTCCTGGCTCAGATCGAAGAAGAACACGCTCGATTGTCCGATGGGCGACCTCTACCGCCACTGCGCGGCGTTCGCCGACTTCGCCGGGATCACCGTGAACTATTCCGGCAACAAGGGGCTGCACATCCACGTGGCCTTTCGCACCGACTTGGCCGTGACGCAGTTTCCAGGCCTGAGCGAGCCAGGCGCCGCCATTCGCGCCGGTTTGATCGAGCACTGGCGACGCCTGCACCTGGATGTCCTCCGCATTCTCAAGGTGCCCGCCGGGATTTCTGCCGACGCGTCGGTCAGACTGCCCGAGCAGTTTCGGCGGATTCCTAACGGCCTTCGTCGCCTCGAAAAGCCAAGCGTGTTGGGCGTTCCGGCTGGGGAAATCGTTCCGCAAGTGACACTTTGGGAAAAGTGGCCGGACCGTGCAGCACGTGATGCCTCCATGCTGTTCTTCACGCCATCACCATTCGTTGATCGAGTGGTGACGCCCACTGCGCGCGCCCAACTGGCAAGAGCAACGCCGTCGCATGTGTTCAAAGGTCACCTGACCGACGACGAGTTCAAATACTGCGAAGAGCGCATGACCGCCTTCTTCGGCGACTGGCCGAAGTTCGTTCGCCTCGAACATGCGAGCGACGGCTGGCGAGCCATTTTTCAGAATGATCCGGCCGACCAAAAGCCTTCGT
>NZ_LSJA01000310.1 GCF_001556515.1 Caulobacter sp. CCH9-E1
CCGCCAACCATCAAGCCAACGCTTGACCTACATCGCAATACACAGGACCCAGGGGCCAATGCACCGCGGCCGCCCCTGGGTCCCGGCTCTTCAGCCCTTCGGGCTTTCGGCCGGGATGACACGGAGATTGAAGGCAAGGCGCTCTTACGCCCCCACGCCCTCCGGCACCGCGTCCAGCTCGCCGCTGGCGCGGGCCTTCTTGCCGTAGACGACCTCGAACAAGGGGCTCGCCATCACCGTCGTGACGATCGCCATCAGCACCAGCATCGAGAACAGGGTCGGGCCGATGATGCCCTTCTGCAGGCCGATGTTGATGATGATCAGCTCCATCAGGCCTCGCGAGTTCATCAGGGCGCCGATGCCCATGGCCGTGGCGTGGTTCTCGCCGGTCAGGCGGGCGGCGGCGTAGCAGGCGCCCCACTTGGCCAGCACCGAGGCGACCAGGATCCCCAGGGCGATCAGCAGCAGCTCCAGCGAGTTGACCATGTCCATCCGGGTGTTGAGGCCCGAATAGGTGAAGAACATCGGCAGCAGCAGCACGACCACGATCGGCTCGACCTTCTTCTTCAGCTCCTCGACGAACAGGCCGCGCGGCATGAAGACGCCCAGCAGGAAGCCGCCGAAGATGGCGTGGATGCCGACGGCGTCCATCACGAAGGCCGACAGGCAGAAGGCCATCAGCGTCAGGGCCAGGACGGTCAGGCTCATCTCGCCGTCACGCTCGACCATGCGGCCCAGCGGCGCCAGGACGCGCTTGCCGAACAGGACCATGAAGGCGACGTAGATCAGGCCGCCGCCGATCGCCAGGATCGCCAGGCCCGGCCCGCCGCCGAACGTCGCCAGCACCAGGGCCAGCACGCACCACGACACCGCGTCGTCGAAGGCGCCGGCCGTCAGCGACAGCGTGCCCAGCGAAGTCTTGGCCAGACCGCGCTCGTTGATGATCCGGGCCAGCATCGGGAAGGCCGTCAGGGCGATGCAGGCGCCCATGAACAGGGTGGCGTTGGCTTGGCTGATGCCCGCGGCGAACAGGCCCGGGACCTTCAGCAGGAACGGCGTGATGATCGCGGCGATCAGGAACGGCGCGGCGATGCCGGCGAACGAGACGCTCATCGCGCTCTTGGCCTTGGCCTTGAAGTGGCCCGCCTGGAAGCTGGTCCCGACCATGAACATGTAGAGCCCGACGCCCAGCTGGGCGCCGACATAGAGGACGTTCTTGGTCTCCTTGGGGAACAGGGCCGCCTGGAAGTCGGGGAACAGCAGGCCCAGCAGCGACGGGCCCAGGATCACGCCGGCGATCATCTCGCCAACCACCTGCGGCTGGGCCAACAGCTTCTTGCCGAGCCACCCGACCACGCGGCAGGCCAGCAGGATCACGGCCAATTGCAGGAAGAAATGGATGGAGAAGTCGTTCGGGGCGTAGCTGTGCGCCGCCGCCGCCGTCGCCGGACCGTGCGGCGACAGGATCTCTGACGCTGTCTTCAGCGTGTCGGCAAGCAGGTCGGACACAGGTGTTAGCCCCCTAGCGGATCGTCTTGGCTTTTCGCCTTGTCGCCATGCCGACCAGAGAACGGCCGCCCGCGCAATCCCCGGAAAGCATTTTTGACGCGCGCGTCAGAAGATTGTTTTTGCTGGTGAATTTTCTGTTGCTGGAACAGCACTATGTAGTAACGTACCTACAGACAGCCCTGTCATTCCAGCCCCGCGAGCCCGCGATGAAGGTCCTCACCAGCCGCGAGTTCAATCAGGACGTCAGCCAGGCCAAGCGCGCCGCGCGACTCGAGCCGGTGTTCGTCACCGACCGCGGCAAGCCCACCCACGTGCTGATCAGCATCGAGACCTATCGCCGGCTGACCGGCCAGACCGAGACGATCGTCGACATGCTGGCCATGCCGACGCCCCTGCCCCCGCTGGACCTCAAGGCCGCACGCGCGTCCGAGACCTGGGAGCGCTGATGCACCTCCTGGACACCGAAGTCGTCCACGCCCTGCGCGAGGCCAAGGGCGGTCGGGCCGACGCGGCGCTGACCGCTTGGGCGACCGGCGCGGCGCGGACGGCCCTGTTCGTCTCGGCCCTGACCCTGCTGGAGCTGGAGACCGCGATCGCGCGCGCCGAGCGCAAGGACAAGACGCAAGGCCCCGCCCTTCGCGAATGGCTGGACAACCGCGTCGCCCGCGCCTTCGAGGGGCGCATTCTGCCGATCGACGCCGCCGTGGTCTGCCGCCGCGCGAGCGTGCCGCTGGCCGACGGCCGCGACGCCTTGCTGGCCGCGACCGCCCTGGAGCACGGCCTGACCCTGGCGACCGGCGACACGGCCGCCTTCGCCAAGGTCCCGCGCCTGAAGCTGCTCAACCCCTGGACCTACAAGCCCGAGGCCGTCGACGAGGACGAGGACTGGGGCCAGGCCGCCAAGGCCGGCGCCCAGTGGCTAAGGAACATCTTCGTGCGCGGCTGAGGGCCTACTGGACGCCCGAGGCGGCATCGGCGGTCGCGACACGCGTGATGTTGGTGAAGGGCGCCAGCGGGGCCTGCACGGGCGGCGGCGGCGGGACGGGCGCGGCGGCGACCTGGACCGGAACGGCCTCGGCGGCGACCAGCGGCGGCTTCGGCGCGGCCTTGGCGGTGACGAAGACCGTGCGGTCGCCCTGGCAGGTCCCGGCGTTCATCAGGCCCTTCAGATAGCCGCGCCGCACGAAGCCGGCCTTGATCGCCTCGCGGACCCGCTGGTCATGGCGCTCGGCGCCGGTCAGGCGGCGAACCCAGCCGCGCATCGGGATAACGTCGGTGATGGTGCTGGCCACGACGCCCAGGACCGGCCGCGACAGGCTCTCGTCCTTGTCGTCGTCCTTGGGGTCGTCGTAGTCGTCGCCCAGCACGGCGTCGAGCCGCTGGATCTCGCCCCTCAGCGGCGCGCAGCCGGTCTTGGGCGGGGCGTAGGGATCGACCACGGCCTTCTTCAGCAGGTCGGGGATCTCGGACCGCATGACATTGATGTCCCGCAGCGGCGCGACGACGGCCGAACCGAGGTTGTCGGTGTTGGCCTCGGAGGAGGTCTGGGGCGTCTTTTGGCGCTTGCCCGCCACCGCCGCGTCGGCCGCCCCGATCCCCACGCACAGCGCCAGGACGGCCACGCCGCAATGGCGTAGAGCGCCGACGGGCGGCTTTTGGACGGGCGGCGACATGCGGGTGACCTCGCGAGGTTGATCCATGCCCGTTCAACCCGGGAACGGCCCCGCTCGTTCCGCCGCCCGCGCGTTCGTGATCCCTAGACCCTCGGCAGCCCGTCCATGATCGCCGTCAGCGCCAGCACCGTCTGGCCCTCCATGGCGCTGTGGCCGGCGTCGGTGATGACGTAGGTCGCGGGCGGGGTTCCGGCCTTCTCCAGCGCCTCGACCAGGCGCGAGGCCTGGGTGAGCGGGCAGACCTGGTCGAAGCGTCCGTGAACGATGTGGACCGGCACGTCCTTGAGCGCCCCGACGCCGTCGGTGATCTCGCCCTCCTTCAGGAACAGGTCGTGGGCGAAGAAGTGGGCCTCGATCTGGGCGAAGCTCAGGGCGAACGCGGCCTCGCCGAACTTGCCGGGGTCGCTGGCGGCCGGGATCATGTTCGAGATCGTCCCTTCCCAGACCGACCAGGCCAGGGCCGCCTGCAGCTGACGCTGGCGCTCGGGCTCGGTGGTGGGAACGCTGTCGAAGATCGCCTTGTAGGCGCCCATCATGTCGTCGCGCAGCTCGGCCGGAATGACCTCGACGAAGGCCTTCCACTCATCGGGATAGGCGATGTAGGCGCCGGGTTCGGTCAGACCGTAGGGCTTGTCGGCGAACGTCGCCGCATTGCCCTGGTACATGTAGAGCAGGTCTTCCTTCGACCCCAGGAAGATGCCGCGCAGGATCAGCGAGGCCACCTTATCCGGATTGCGGATGGCGTAGACCAGGGCCAGGGTGCTGCCCCAACTGCCGCCGAAGACATGCATCTTCCCCGTGATCCCGAGTTCGTCGCGCAGGGCGTTGATGTCGGCGACCAGATAGTCGGTCGTGTTGTGGGCCAGGGCCTTCCGCGGTCCGTCGGCGGCCACGGTCGGGCGGCTCTTGCCGCAGCCGCGCTGGTCGAACAGGATCACCCGATAGCGATCCGGATCGAAGAAGCGCGACATCACCGGCGCGCAGGCCCCGCCCGGCCCGCCGTGCAGGAACATCACCGGCTCGCCGTCGGCCCGGCCGTACTCTTCCCAATAGAGCTCGTGGTCCGGCGCGGTGTCGACCCGCAGCCAGCCCGTGCGCAGCGGCGCGCCCTGCGGATAGGTCCACTCGGTGGTGACCTTGCTGGTCGTGCGAAGCCGCGAGAAGTCCATGGTCGAATCCTGTCGAAAGAGGATGCGCACTCTCGCGCTGAAAGATGGGAATCTCTAGGCTCGAAACTCACGCTTTTCCGTGTCATCCCGGCCGGAGGCCCGCTTGCGGGCCGCAGAGCCGGGACCCAGGGGCCTGCGCACTGCGGTTCCCCCTGGGTCCCGGCTCTCCGCTACGCTGCGGCCGGGATGACACGAGATTTGGAACGACCCATGACCATCGAGATCGAAGACCGCCACGCCGCCGCCGCCTTCCGTCGTCTGGTCGAGCACCTGCGGATGCGCGCCGACGCCCAGAACATCGACCTGATGGGCCTGGCTGGCTTCTGCCGCAACTGCCTGGGCGACTGGGTCAGCGAGGCCTCCGACGGCGCGATCAGCAAGGAGGCCGCCCGAGAAGCGGTCCACGGCATGCCCGCCGCCGAGTGGAAGGCGAAACATCAGACGCCCGCGACGCCGGAACAGTTGGCGCGGATGGAAGAGAGCCTGGCGCTGAACGCCAAGCTGCGCGGCGAACGCTCGTAAAGGGACGGGCGTTGAATCCCTCTCTCTTCGAGAGAGGGAGGGGCCCGCGCCGCCAGGCGCGGGAGGGTGAG
>NZ_LSJA01000311.1 GCF_001556515.1 Caulobacter sp. CCH9-E1
CAACGCCCCTTCACCGACATCGAGAGTAAGCGACCGATCATTTCGGCGTGTCTCCGGACTAGCGGTTAGGGGTTCAGTCTTCTTCCGAGCTCTTGCCGAGCTCAGCCTTCAGCAAGAAGGCGTTCTTGACCGCTACGGTCTCGCCCCCCTTCAAGCCGTCGACGATGACCACCCGGCCGCCGCTGCGCTGGCCGACCAGAACGTGCTGCACGCGGAAGCCCTCCTTGGTCCGGACGAAGACGACGTCGTTCCCGTTCAGGTTCTGAACAGCCTCCTCGGAGACGACGATCCCGCTGGAGGTCGACTGGCGCGAGGTGATGCGGGCGCGGACCAACTGGCCCGGCTGCAGCGCGCCGGTTCCCCCGGTCAGGGTCAGGACCACCGTGGCGCTGCGGGTCTCCTCGTTGACGCCGGGGGTCACCGATCGCACGACGGCGGTGCGGGTCTCGCCGCTGGTCGTCTCGACGATCGCCTGGTCGCCGGGCTGGACCCTGCGGGCGTCCGCGGCGGTAACCGACGCGTCGACCTGGATCTTGGCCGGATCGGAGATACGGAAGAGTTCGGTCTCGGGGGCCACGAAGGCGCCCAGGCTGGCGGTCATGGCGGTGACGCGGCCGTTGATCGGGCTGATGACGGCGACATAGCCGCCCGACACCGCCGAGGCGCCGGCGGCCGTGGCCGCGCGACGGGCCTCGGCCTCGGCCACCGCGACTTCGGCCTGAGCCGTCTCGTAGTCCTGACGCGGGCTGACCTTCTGTTCGAAGAGGCGCTTTTCGCGGGCCAGGTTCTTGCGGGCCAGGTCGGCCCTGGCCGAAGCCACGCTGCGGTCGGCTGAGATCTGGGCGGCCTCGCGACTGGAGACCAGGGCCAGGGTCTCGCCGGCCCGCACGGGGTCGCCGAGGCGCTTGG
>NZ_LSJA01000312.1 GCF_001556515.1 Caulobacter sp. CCH9-E1
TCGCAAGCCACCCCCGCCGCGCCTGTCCCAGCGCCGGCCACGCAACGCGCTCCACAGGACGCTCAGAAGCCGTTGACGCCCGACGACCTGGACACCGAGGTCGAGGCCATCACCATCACCGCCAGCGGCAAGCCGTTCGGGGCGGTGCTCGGCGATATCCCGCCGGAGGAGACCTTCACCGCCGCCGACGTCCGCGCGTTCGGCGTGTCGTCGATGGAAGACCTGCTGACCGAACTGACGCCGCAGACCACCAGCGGTCTTGGCGGCGCTCCCGTCCTGCTGCTGAACGGCCGGCGCATCTCTGGCCCCGGCGAAATGCGCGACATCCCCACCGAAGCCATCCAGCGCGTCGAGATCCTGCCCGAGGAGGTGGCGCTGAAGTACGGCTACACGGCCGACCAGAAGGTCGTGAACATCGTGCTGCGCCAGCGTTTCCGCGCCCAGACGGTCGAAGCCACGGTCGGCGGCTCGACCGAGGGCGGTCAGACGAGCGAGCAGCTGAACTGGAGCCAACTGCGGCTAAACCGCGACGGCCGCACCAACCTCGCCATCAAGATCCAGAACGCCGACCAGCTGCTGGAGAGCGACCGCGACCTGGTCAGCCGCGGCAACAGCGGGCTCTACGACTTCACCGGCAACCTCGCCTCGACCACGGGCGGGCCGCTGACGAGCCTGAGCGCCCTGGCCGGAACGCCGGTGACGGTCGTCGGCGTCCCCGCCTCCGCCGCCGGAGCGGCCCAGCCCCTGGCCGCCTTCCTGCCGGGCGCGAACAAGGCCAACGCCAGCGACATCACCGACGACCGCACCCTGCTGCCGCGCAGCCGGCAACTGTCGATCAACAGCGTCACCAACCGCACGATCCTCGACAACGTCTCGGCGACGCTGAACCTCGGCCTCACGGCGTCCCAGAGCGACTCCCTGCAAGGCCCGGCGCGCGCGCGTCTGGTGATCCCGGCCGCCGATCCGTTCTCGCCGTTCGGCCAGGACGTGGCGCTCTACCGCTATCTGGGCGAGCAGGACGCCCTGGGGCAGACGAACCGCAACCTGGCGGGTCACGCCGGCTTCACCCTGAATCGCGACACCGAAGACCTGCGGCTGTCGCTGACCGGCAATTACGACCACGCGATCAGCAAGACCGAGACCGATCGCAGCGTGGATGTGACCGGCGCGCAGTCGCGGCTGACCGCGCTGGACCCGACGTTCAATCCGTTCGCGCCGCTGACCGGCCTCCCCGTCAACGCCGATCGCGCCCGCTCGACCACCGACAGCGGCGATCTGCAGTTCGTCGCCAACGGCGCCCTGGCCAAGCTGCGCGCCGGCGACCTCTCGACCACCCTGAAGCTGGGCGTCTCCGGCTCGCGCCTGACGGCGACCTCGCGCCGCTCGGGCGTGGAGAGCGACAGCGAGCTGTCGCGCGGCGATGGCAACGCCCAGGTCAGCTTCGACCTGCCGCTGGCCAGCCGTCGCAAGGGCGTCCGCGCCGGGATCGGCGATCTTTCGACCAACCTGAACCTCGCCATCCGCTCGGTGTCGGACTTCGGCAGCCTGACGACGATCGGCGGCGGCGTGAACTGGTCGCCGATCAAGCCGGTCAGCGTCATCGTCTCGGCGACCCGCCAGGAGAACGCCCCCAGCATCAGCCAGCTGGGCAATCCGCTGATCACCACCCCCAACGCCCAGGTCTTCGACTATGTGCGCGGCCAGAGCGTCGAGGTCACCCGGATCACCGGCGGCAACGCCGACCTCCAGGCCGAGACCCGCAACGTCCTGCGCCTGGGCGCGACCTGGAAGCCCGAGCAGATCCAGGGCCTGTCCCTGACCGCCAACTACAGCCGCGTGCGGATCGACAACCCGGTCGCCAGCTTCCCGGCGGCCACGGCGGCGGTCGAGGCGGCCTTCCCCGACCGCTTCACGCGCGACGCCAACGGCGTGCTGACGCGCATCGACACCCGTCCCGTGAACTTCGCCAAGCGCGAGAGCGAGCAGTTCCGCTGGGGCTTCAACTTCTCGCGCCAGATCGGCAAGACGCCGCCGCCTCAGCCCGGCGATTTCCGTCCCCGCTTCGGCGGCGGCCAGGCCGCGCCTTCGGGCGGCGACACGCCGGATCGCCCGCAGACGCCGGCCAGCGATGCGCCGTCGGATACCAACGCCCAACAGCAGCAGGCCCAGGCGCCGGCGGTCGGCGACACCGTTCCGCGCACCGGCGTCGACGGCGGCGGACGGGGCGACGGCGCGCGCGGTCCGGGCGCGGGCTTTGGCGGCGGCGGCTTTGGCGGACGAGGCGGCGGCGGCAATCCGCGCGCCACCCGCCTGCAACTGGCGCTGTTCCATACGGTCCACCTCAAGGAGCGCGTGACGATCGCCGACGGGATTCCGGTCCTCGACCTCCTGAACGGCGACGTGATCGGCTCGGGCGGCGGTCAGGCCCGCAACGAGGTCGAGGCCCAGGCGGGGATCACCCGCTATGGCCTGGGCGCGCGGGTCACGGCCAACTGGAAGAGCGGCACGCACGTCGACAGCGGCGTCGGCGGCGCCACGACGGACCTGGACTTCTCCAGCCTGGCCACGGTCAACCTGCGCCTGTTCGCCAATCTCGGCGTCCGGCGGGACCTTGTTCAGAAATACCCGATCCTGCGCGGCACGCGGCTGACCTTGGCGGTCAATAACCTGTTCGACGAGAAGCAGACCGTCCGCGACGCCAACGGCGTCATCCCCGTCACCTACCAGCCGGACTATCTGGATCCACGCGGGCGGGTCGTGCAGTTCAGCGTGCGGAAGCTGCTGTTCTAACTCTTCCACCGACTTCCCCGGCGAATGCCGGGGCCCAGATCCAGCCTGAGCGCCTGGGGGATGAAGCGCCACCGCTCGGCGCCTTCAAGTCCAGCTGGGTGGGTTCGATCTGGGTCCCGGCATTCGCCGGGAAGATCGGGTGATTTGCCGCCGAGCCGGAAACGCCCCTCACATCCTCCGCACAAACCCGTGAGCGTCATCGCAAACGGGGGATCGAACCTCTCCGTTCGGCGTTCTTGGCGCATGTTGCTTACAGATGAGGGGGTTCTCGTCATGACCGCGGCTACGTCGGTCGTGCGGGCGGAGTCCGCGGATCTCTCGCCCCCGCCGCTCAATCTCGCCCGCCGTACGGCGCTGTTCCTGGATCTTGACGGCACCCTGGCGCCGATCATGCCGCGTCCCGACGACGTGGGCCCCGACGCGCGCCGCGCCCGGGTGATCGCGCGCCTGCGCGACCGCTTCGAGGACCGCGTCGCCGTGGTCAGCGGGCGCTCGCTGCCGGACCTCGACCACATCCTGGGCGGCGGCGTGCCGGCGATCGGCGCGATCCACGGCCTGGTGCGCCGCACCGCCGGCGGCGGCGTCGTCGAGCTGAAGCCGCACGCCGGCCTGGAAGACGCCCGCCGGATCCTTGGAGAGCTCGCCGACTGCGAGCGCGGCCTGCTGTTCGAGGACAAGACCCTCAGCGTCGCCCTGCACTATCGCAACACGCCGAGCTGCGCCGAGGCGGTGATCGAGGCGGCCGAACGCCTGTCGCAGGCCACGGGCCTCGTCCTGCAACTGGGCGACATGGTCGCGGAGCTGCGCACGCCGGGCGCCGACAAGGGCTCGGCGGTCGCCGCGTTCCTGAGCGAGGCGCCATTCGTCGGCGCGCCCCCGATCTTCGTCGGCGACGATCTCACCGACGAGGACGGCTTCGCCGCGGCGCGTCGCCTGGGCGGCTTCGGCGTGCTGGCCGGCCCGCCGCGCCCCACCGAGGCGCGCTATCGCCTGGACGGTCCGGGCGAAGTCCTGGACTGGCTCGAACGCCTTGCCGAAACGGCGGAGGTCCACGCATGAGCCGCCTGATCGTTGTCTCCAACCGCGTCAATCCGCCGAATCCCGCCGAGGGCGGCGAAGGCAGCGTCGGGGGCCTGGCCATGGCCCTGGCCGCCGCCCTTCGCGAGTATTCCGGCATCTGGTTCGGCTGGAGCGGCAAGACCATTCCCGAATTCACCGGTCAACTGAACATGCAGCGGATCGAGGGCGTCACGGTCGCCACCGTCGATCTCGAGGAAACCGACTACCAGGAGTACTACAACGGCTACGCCAACAAGACGCTCTGGCCGCTGTTCCACTATCGCGTGGACCTGACGGCCTATGACCGCTCGTTCGGCGAGGGCTATGACCGGGTCAACAAGCGCTTCGCCGAGACCCTGGCGCCGCTGATCGAGCCGGACGACATCGTCTGGGTGCACGATTACCACCTGATCCCGGTGGCGCGAGAGCTGCGGCGGATGGGGATCACCAACCGGATCGGCTTCTTCCTGCACATTCCCTGGCCGGCGCATCAGCTGGTCGTCACCCTGCCCCGTCACCGCCAGTTGGTGGAGGCGCTGTTCGACTATGACCTGATCGGCTTCCAGACCGAGGAGTCGCTGCAGGCCTTCGAAGGCTACGTGTTCTCGGAAGTGCAGGGCTCGAAGAACGCCCGGGGCGAGCTGGTCGCGTTCGGCCGACGCACCTGCGCGGCCGCCTTCCCGATCGGCGTCGACGCCCAGGACTTCGCCGAGATCGTCAAGAGCGAGAACGCCCAGAAGACCTACGATCGGATGATGGCCCACAGCGTCTTCCGCAAGATGATCGTGGGCGTCGACCGCCTGGACTATTCCAAGGGGCTGGAAGAGCGGCTGGTCGGCTACGAGCGGTTCTTGAACGACCATCCCGAGATGCGGCGCGAGGTCATGTTGCTGCAGATCGCTCCGATCTCGCGCGACGAGGTCGAGGCCTATCAGGACCTGCGCGGCCGGCTGGACGGGCTGATCGGCCGCATCAACGGCGCCTATGCCGAGATGGACTTCACGCCGATTCGCTATGTGAACCGCTCCTACCGACGCGACGAACTGGCTGGCGTCTATCGCGCGGCCAAGGCGGCCCTGGTCACGCCGCTGCGCGACGGCATGAACCTGGTGGCCAAGGAATATGTCGCGGCCCAGGATCCCGACGATCCTGGCGTGCTGATCCTGTCCCGCTTCGCGGGCGCGGCGCGGCAGATGAAGGACGCCCTGATCATCAATCCGAACAGCCCGGAAGAGATCTCGGACGCGCTCGAGCGCGCCCTGTCGATGAGCCTAGACGAGCGCAAGCGGCGCTGGACCGCCCTTTTCGAAAACGTGCGTCGCGAGGACGTCACCGCCTGGCGCGACAACTTCGTGGCCGCCCTGCGGGCGCGAGCGGGGCCAGACGATGAGGGCGACGAAGCTCTCGAGCCGCCGGTGCGCACGCTGGACGTGGCGGCCAAGGCGCTGAGAGCGCAGGGCCCCGAGGCGACGGCGATGCGCGCCTAGAGCATTTTCCGATAGGTGTGAAACGGTTATCGGATCGAAAAATGCTCTCCCCTTTTGAAAATAGAGCCCTTTTTATCCATCCTGATTGAGTCAGTCAGATCGGAAAGGACTCTAGGAGTCTCGCAGGTTGGCGCCGCGGAAAGCGCGCGGCGTCACGCCGACCCCCGCCTTGAAGGCCCGATTGAACGGTCCGATCGAGCCGAAGCCGCAGTCCAGGGCGATCAGCAGGATCGGTCGACTGCGCAGCGCCGGATCGGCCAGCATCTGCCGGGCGCGCGCGATCCGGTGGGTGTTGACCATCTGGTTGAAGTTCGCGAAGCCCAGCGACGCGGTGATGCAGCGCGTGACCTTGTACTCCGGCTCGCCCAGCCTGCGCGCCAGATCGGCGACCTTCAGATTGGGCGAGGCGTGAATCTGCTCCTCGCGGAGCAGCCAAGTGATGCGGCGGGCTAGGTCGGCGTCCTCGGCCGCTTGGCTCGTCCGCGACGCCCGTCGCCCGCCAGGTCCAGCCAGAGGGTGACGGGCGCGGAACCACACCGCCGCGCCGCAGAGCAGCAGCGCGAGCGACGCACAGGTCGTCTTGACCAGTTCCGCGAGCTCGCGATCGGCCGACCCCGCGCCGGGCTGATTGACGGCGAGAACCGAGCTGCCCATCAGCGCCCCGTAGAGAGCGACATAGGCGATGCGAAACCGCTTCTCGGTGCTCGACAGGTCGCGGCCATAGCCCGAGAAGGGTTCGACGAAGGTCAGCATCAGGACCGTCGAGCTCCCGAGGGCGTGCGTATTCTGGATCATCCGCAGGATCGGCGCCGCCAGACCATCGCCCAGCACCATCACGACGCCCGTCAGGAAGACGACCAGCACGACGATCCGCGACCAGCGGGCGTCACGTGGAGCCGGATCGAAAACCGCCCGCGTAAACAGCCAGGAGAACCCGCATCCGGCCACGCCGCCGATGGCCAGCGGCGTCGTCCAGACACCCGCGCGCGCGCCGAGCAGCTGACTCAGGATGAAGCAGGCGAGCGCCCCGGTGGTCAGCGCCCAGTGGGCGCGGATCCGTCCAGGGGGCTTTGGCGCGATGTCGGCGGCGGTGTCCGCGGTCAATGAGGTGAGCGTCAGGTCCATGCGCCATCTAGCCGGTTCGCTTCGCGTCATCGATGCAGTTCGCCCGATCGTTGTCCAGCGCATCGGCCTGGGAATCTTTGGCCGATTTCCAAATCGGCGAGACGGCTGACCGCCCGCCGTCTCATCGACCTCCAACGACCGGCGCGTCGCCGGCGTCGAAGGAGGTCACATGTCGAGCAACGAAGTGTCAGTGCGCGAGAACGGCGTGGACGCGGCGGGGGTCCTGGGTTGGGCGGCCCGGTTCTGGTTCGTCGTCGCGGCGGTGGGCCAAGGCGCGTTCATCTATTTCATCGTCGCGTTCTACGGGACCCGCGCGGCGTCCGGACACTTCGCCGCCTGGAACGACAAGCCGCTGATCACCGGCTACGTGAAGGGCGACTCCGCCGGCAACGCTATGTTCGCCGCCCACGTCCTGCTGGCCGCGATCGTGACGCTGGCGGGGCTGGCCCAGTTGGTCCCGGCGCTGCGGCGCGCGGCCCCCGCCCTGCACCGCTGGAGCGGCCGGGTTTTCCTGACGACCGCCTGCGTCACGGCCGTGAGCGGCTTGTGGATGACGCTGGCGCGCGGGTCCTATCTATCGCTCGTTTCCGCCGTCGCGATCGGGCTGGACGCCGTTCTCATCCTGGTTTTCGCCGGTCTGGCTTGGCGCGAGGCGCTGGTCCGGCGCTTCGAGCGGCATCGGCGCTGGGCCATGCGAACCTTCATGGCGGTCAGCGGCGTGTGGTTCCTGCGTGTCGGCTTGATGGGCTGGGTCGTGCTGAACGGCCGCCCCGTCGGCATGACCAGCAAGATGACCGGTCCCGCCGACATCGTCCTGGCCTTCGGCAGCTACCTGATCCCCCTGGCGATCCTGGAGCTCTATTTCGCAGCGGAACGCAGCGCCAAACCGGCGCCGAAGCTGGCCGCCGCAGGGGTGATCCTCGTCTCGACGGCCTATGTGGCGGCCGGCGTGTTCGGCGCGGTCGCGATGATGTGGGGGCCGTATCTATAGAGGCTTACGGCTTGGCCTCTTCCAAGCCGTCGATCAGCTTCTTCAGGCGCTCGACCTCTTCGGCCTTAAGGGGGCGATGCTGGGCGAAGTGGCTGATCAGCGGGGCCAGCTGGCCGTCGAACAGGCGGTCCAGCAGCCCCTGGCTCTCGGCCTGGACATAGGCGCTGCGGTCGACCAGCGGCCGATAGCCGTGGCGGCCCTCGGCGCGCTCGGACTTGATCGCCTTCTTCTTCAAAAGGCGGTTGATCAGCGTCTTGACGGTGGCCTCGCCCCAGTTCTGGGCGCCGCCGACCTCGGCGACCAGCTCGTCGGCCGACAGGGGCGCGCGGCGCCAGAGCGCTTCCATGACATGAGCTTCGGCGGCGGTGATGTGCATGGCGCTTACGTCCGTAATTCTCGGCGACGCTATACGCGCTGTCGCTGGTGTCAAGCGGCGGGAACCCCTTACAATCGCGCCGCGACAGGCTTACCCCCTCATTGTCAATGACACCGGTTTCCATTAGAGACTCGGGCAAACCCGCCAAGCCGGGCTTGAGCCGAATTCTAGGGAGGATCCGCGGCGTGACCGTTTCTGAGGCCCAAAGCGAGGCGTTCGCCCCCGCGGCTATCGCTCCCCAGTTCGTCAGGGCCCGCCAGAACGGCGTTTGCGTCCCCGGCTATCCGGGCGGCGTGATTCCCCCGACCATGGCCGACGGCTACGCGGTGCAGGACCTCGCCATCGATCTCTGGCCGGATGAGCTGGTTGGTTGGAAGGTGGGCCTCGTCCCGCCGCAGCACCGCGAACGCCTGGGCGCCGAGCGCCTGGCCGGCTGCATCTTCAAGTCCAAGGTCCAGCAGGCCAACACCGACGGCCAGCCGAACAAATTCCGCGCCATCGAGGGCGGTTTCTGCGCCGTCGAGGCCGAATTCATCATCCGCCTGGGCAAGGACGCCCCGGCCGACAAGACCCAGTGGACCGCCGAGGAGGCCGCCGACTATGTGGGCGAGCTGCTGGTCGGCGTCGAGATCGCCGGCAGCCCGCTGAAGACCATCAACGCTCTGGGCCCCACCGTCGTGGCGTCTGACTTCGGCAATAATGATGGTCAGATCATTGGTCAGGCCATTTCCAACTGGCGCGACATCGCCTGGGAGGATATGCCGGTCGAGACCCTCATCAACGGCAAGTCGGTGGGCAAGGCCACCGCGGCGACCATTCCAGGCTCGCCGCTGGCGGCCCTGGCCTTCCTGCTTGGCGCGGTCGCCGCGCGCGGCAAGCCGTTGAAGAAGGACATGATCGTCACGACCGGCGCGACCACGGGCATTCACGACGTGGTGGCGGGCGATGTGGCCCACGTCAGTTTCGGCCCGTTCGGAACCGTGGACTGCGTCGCCGTCCCGGCGAAATAAGAAAACTCTAGGGAAGGAAGGCCAAGGTCCATGGACGTTTCGAAGGCGCCCGAGCCATCCGAGAAGATCGGGCGGTACCGCTGGATCGTCGTCAGCCTGCTGTTCGCGGCGATGGTCATCAACTACGTCGACCGCCAGACGATCGGCCTCTTGAAGGCGGATCTGTCCAAGGAATTCGGCTGGGACGAGACCCACTACGCCGACCTCGTCTTCTATTTCCAGCTGGCCTACGCCGTCGCCTATCTGGCGTGGGGCAAGATCATGGACAAGATCGGGGCCCGCTGGGGCTTCGGCATCGCCTTCCTGATCTGGCAGATCGCCCACATCGCCCACGCCGGCGCCAGCCACATCAGCGGCTTCATCGCCGCGCGCATGGGCCTGGGCATTGGCGAGGCCGGCGGCTTCCCAGGCGGCATCAAGGCCGTGGCCGAGTGGTTCCCCAAGAAGGAGCGCGCCTTCGCGACCGGCCTGTTCAACGCTGGCACCAACATCGGCGCCATCGTCACGCCTCTGGTCGTGCCGGGCATCGTCCTGGCGTTCGGCTGGCAGATGGCCTTCATCGTCACCGGCGTGGCGGGCCTGGTCTGGCTGCCGATCTGGCTGATCGTCTACCGCCGCCCGCGCGAGGCCAAGGGCCTGTCGGCGACCGAACTGGCCCACATCGAGCAGGATCCGGCCGACCCGGTCGAAAAGATCGGCTGGACCAAGCTGCTGACCAAGCGCGAGACCTGGGCCTACGCCCTGGGCAAGTTCCTGATCGACCCGATCTGGTGGATGTTCCTGTTCTGGCTGCCGGACTTCCTGGGCAAGCGCTATGGCCTGGATCTCAAGACCTTTGGGCCGCCGCTGATCGCCATCTACCTGCTGTCGGACGTCGGCAGCGTGGCCGGCGGCTGGATGTCGTCGACCCTGATGAAGAACGGCGCCAGCATCAACAAGGCCCGCAAGCTGACCATGCTGGTCTGCGCCCTGCTGGCCGTGCCGGTCATCTTCGCCTCCTACGCCAGCTCGGTCTGGCTGGCCGTGCTGATCATCGGCGTCGCCACCGCGGCCCACCAGGGCTTCTCGGCCAACCTCTACACCCTGCCCTCGGACGTCTTCCCGCGCGGCGCGGTGGGTTCGGTCGTCGGCATCGGCGGCATGCTGGGCGCGTTCGGCGGCATGGTGTTCTCCAAGTACATCGGCAACGTGCTGGAGAGCATCGGCACCTACGCCCCGATCTTCCTGGTGGCGGGCAGCGCCTATCTGATCGCCCTCCTGGTGGTTCACCTGCTGACGCCGAAGATGGAGCCGGTGAAGATCTAATCTTCGAGGTTCACGCGATCGCGATCCGGGCCGGGGAGCAATCCCCGGCCCTTTTCGTTTACAGCTGCGCCATGCCCCACTCGCGCATCCTGAACGTCGCCCTGGTCGGATACGGCTATGTCGGCAAGACCTTCCACGCCCCGCTGATCGCCGCCACGCCGGGGCTGAAGCTGGCGACCGTGGTCTCCAGCGACCCGGCCAAGGTCGCCGCCGACCACCCGGACGTCCGCGTCGTCGCCGATCTCGAGGCCTTCCTCGCCGATCCGGCGATCGAGCTGGTGGTCATCGCCACGCCCAATGACCTGCACGCGCCGCAAGCAATCCTCGCGCTGGAGGCCCGCAAGCATGTGGTGGTCGACAAGCCCTTCGCCCTCACCGTCGCCGAAGCCCGGACCATGGCCGAGGCCGCCTCGCGGGCCGGCCGGCTGCTGACCGTCTTCCACAACCGCCGCTGGGACAGCGATTTCCTGACCCTCAGGCGCCTGATCGCCGAGGGCGCGCTGGGCCAGATCGTCCAGTACGAGAGCCACTTCGACCGCTTCCGCCCCGTGGTCCGCGACCGCTGGCGCGAGCGGGCCGGTCCTGGGTCGGGCGCCTGGATGGACCTGGGGCCGCACCTGCTGGACCAGGCGCTCCTGCTGTTCGGCGAGCCTCTGGCGATCTCCGCCGACATCGGGATCCAGCGCCTGGGCGCGGAGGCCGACGACTATTTCCATGTGGCGCTGCGCTATCCGACCTTGCGCGTCATCCTGCACGGCAGCCTGCTGACCGCCGCCAGCGACCTGCGCCTCGCCGTCCACGGAACCGGCGGCAGCTTCGTCAAGCACGGTCTCGATCCGCAGGAGGCGCAACTGAAGGCCGGCATGATCCCCGGCGCGCCCGGCTATGGCCGCGACACTCGTCACGGCGTGCTGACCACGGTCGAGGACGATGTCCCGGTCCACGCCGACGTCAGCCCCGAACCCGCCGACTACCGCGCCTTCTACGCCGGCGTCCGGGAGACGATCGTTACGGGCGCGCCCTCGCCGGTTCCGGTGGAGCAGGCCTTGCGGGTGATGGAGCTGCTGGAGCTGGCGCGGGAGGCCAGCGACGCGCGGCGGGAACTGGAGGTCCCCTCTAAGACTTCAACGCGCTAGCCCCCGCCCCGGAAACCGTCCTAAGCTCGCCTCATGCGCTCATCCCTGCTCACCGCCTCCGCCGCCCTCGCCGCCGCGCTCGTCGCCTGCGGCCCCGCGCCCGCTCAACCGCCCGCGCCCGGCCAGGCCGGCGCTCCGGTCGAGACCCGCCCGCCGAACGCGCCCGAGCAGAAGCCGGCCTTTCCGAACCAGACCCGCGCCCCCGGCCTGAGCTCCAACACCGTCGGCCAGTACCAGACGCTGGCCAGCGGCCTGGATCACCCGTGGGGCCTGGCCTTCCTGCCTACGGGCGAGATCCTGGTCACCGAGCGCGCCGGACGCCTGCGGGTGCTGTCCAAGGACGGCAAGCTCTCGCCCGCCGTCGCCGGACTGCCGGCGGTGTTCGCGTCCGGTCAGGGCGGTCTGCTGGACGTGACGCTGGACCCGGCCTACGCGGCCAACGGCCTGATCTACTGGAGCTACGCCGAGGCCGAGGGCGGCGTGAACGGCACGGCCGTGGCGCGTGGCAAGCTCTCGCTGGGCGCCGCGCCCAAGCTGGAAAACGTCCAGGTCATCTGGCGCCAGGCGCCCAAGATGGACAGCGCCCTGCATTTCGGCGGCCGGCTGGTCTTCGCCCCCGACGGCAAGCTGTTCATCACCACCGGCGAGCGATCGATCCTGGCGGGCCGCGTCCAGTCCCAGCACCTGGACGCCACCCTGGGCAAGGTCATCCGCGTCAACGCCGATGGCTCGATCCCGGCCGACAATCCGTTCGTGAAGACGCCCGGCGCCAAGCCCGACATCTGGTCGCTGGGCCACCGCAACATCCAGGCCGCCGCCCTCGATCCCGCGGGCGTTCTCTGGACCGTCGAGCACGGCGCGCGCGGCGGCGACGAGCTGAACCGCCCCGAGCCTGGCAAGAACTACGGCTGGCCTGTCGTGACCTATGGCGAGGAGTATTCCGGCAAGCCGATCCCCGACAGCGTCACCCAGAAGGCCGGCTTCGAACAGCCGGTCTATTACTGGGATCCGGTGATCGCCCCCTCGGGCATGGCCTTCTATGAGGCCAGCCTGTTCCCGGCCCTCAAGGGCAGTCTGCTGATCGGCTCGCTGCGCGACCAGCATGTCGACCGCCTGGTGCTGAAGGACGGCAAGGTCGTCGGCGAGGAACGCCTGTTCACCGACATCGGCGGCCGCGTCCGCGACGTTCGGGTCGGTCCCGACGGCGCGATCTACGTCCTGACCGACGAGGACAACGGCAAGGTGATCCGGATCACGCCGAAGGGCTGAGGCGAGCGCGTCTCGCCCGCCCGGCTCACCCCATCGGCTTGTCCAGCGACGGCGGCGGCTGGCTGAACCAGCGCGGCCCCTGCGCCGTCAGATAGATGCAATCCTCGAGGCGGACGCCGAACTCCCCAGGGATGTAGATGCCCGGCTCGTCCGAGAAGCACATGCCCGGCGCCAGCTTGGTGGTCTCGGACATGACGAAGTTCACCGGCTCGTGGCCGTCCATGCCGATGCCGTGGCCCGTGCGATGCGACAGGCCCGGCAGCTTGTAGCGCGGGCCCCAGCCCAGGCTCTCGTAATAGGCTCGCACCGCGCGATCGACCGACCCGGCCTCGACGCCGATCTGGGCCGCCTCGAAGGCCACCTGCTGGCCGCGCTGAACGTCGGCCCAGACCTTCCGCTGACGGGCGGTGGGCTCGCCGAACACGAAGGTGCGCGAGATGTCCGACTCGTAGCCGCCGACATTGCAGCCGCAGTCCATCAGCACGACCTGCCCCTCGCTCAGCACCTGGGGCTGGCGCGAGCCGTGCGGATAGGCGCTGGCCTCGCCGATCAGGATCAGGTTGAAGCTGACCCGCCCGCCCAGCGCCGCGGTCCGCTCGCTCATCAGCGCGGCGATGTCGCGCGGAACCATGCCGGCCCGAACATTGGCGTGGGTATGGCGCAGCGCCGCGACGGTGATGTCGGACGCGGCCTGCATCAGGGCGATCTCGGCCGGCGTCTTGATCATCCGGCAGCCGCGGAACACCGCCGCGCCGGGCACGACCTTGGCGTTTGGCAGGGCGCCGGCCAGGCCTTGGACGATGAAGTCCCGGATCGTCTCCTCGACGCCGATCTTGCCAGAGGCCAGCTTGCGGTCGGCCAGCAGGCCGGCGGCGATGGCGTAAGGGCTCTCGTCCTCCTCCCAGGTGCGGACCTCGGCCGGGACCGAAAGGCTCTGGCGGATCGAGCCTTCCTCGAACTTCGGCATCACCATGCCGACCTGTCCCTCGCGCGGGAGGATCGCCAGGGTCGGCCGTTCGCTGCGGCTCCATTGGGCGCCGGTGAAATAGTCCATCGACGAACCGGCTTCGGTGATCACCGCCGAGAAACCCAGCTGCGCCATCAGCGCCTGGGCGCGCACGAGCCGGGCCTGCCGCTCGGCCGGTCCGATCATGGCCAGGCCGTCCGTCAGCTTCTTCACGCCCGCGTCCCGAGCCCAAGCGGGGCCGCCGACGGCGACCGCGCTCGCGGCCGCGCCGGCCAGAAAGCCGCGCCGACCCAGTTTGTCCAGAACGCCCATAACGCTTCCCCCGAAACTCACGAGCCGGCGACGCCGCAGACTCAAGCCCCGAACTTGTCGGCCATCGGCGCGGACACTGACAAGCCTGGCCGCATATCCAACCGCCCGATGGGCGCGACTGCTCGCTCGACGCGCGTCGAAAGCCCCTCCCCCGTTCGCGAACTCTGGTATCTATCCCGCATGAAGCGCGGACGGAGCATCCTGATCGTGGGCGGCGGGACGGCCGGGTGGCTGACGGCCGCCTATCTGGCCAAGGCCCTGCGGATCGGCGAACTGACGCATCTGTCGATCACCGTGCTGGAGTCGCCCGAGATCGGGGCCATCGGCGTCGGCGAAGCCACCTTCCCCACGATCCGCAGCACCCTGCGGTTCCTGGGCATCGACGAGGCGCGGTTCATTCGCGAGACCTCGGCCACCTTCAAGCAGGGCATCCGCTTCGTCGACTGGGGCGACGCGCCCAGCGAAGGCCGCCGCCACAGCTTCTTCCACCCGTTCGAGGCCCCGTTCTCGACCGACGGCCTCAGCCTCGCCCCTTACTGGCTGCTGCAGGACGAGGCCTCGCGCGCGCCGTTCGCCGAGGCCGTGACGATCCAGGCTCGCGTCGCCGACGCGGCCCGCGCGCCCAAGCGCCCGCACGAGAGCGACTTCGCCGGCCCGCTGAACTACGCCTACCACTTCGACGCCGCCAAGCTGGCCGAGGTGCTGGCCGAGCGGGCGCGGGAGCTGGGCGTGCGCCACCTGCAGGGCCATGTCGGCGAGGCCGTCCTGGACGAGACCGGCGCCATCGCCCGGATCACCTCGCCCGAGCACGGCGCGCTGACCGCCGACCTCTATATCGACTGCAGCGGCTTCCGGGCCGAGCTGATCGGCAAGGCGCTGAACGCGCCGTTCAAGTCCGCGCGCCCGGTGCTGTTCGCCGACCGCGCCGTGGCCTGTCGCGCGCCCTACGACCGTCCCGACGCACCGATCCAGAGCTACACCGTCGCCACCGCCCACGAGGCCGGCTGGCTCTGGGACATCGGCCTGTCCGGCGCGCGCGGCGTCGGCTGCGTCTATTCCAGCGACCACATCGACGACGACCGGGCCGAGGCGATCCTGCGCGCCTATGTCGGCGGGGGCGAGGTCGAGACCCGCCGCCTGACCTTCGAGGCCGGCTATCGCCAGAAGCAGTGGATCGGCAACTGCGTGGCCGTGGGCCTGTCGGCCGGCTTCCTGGAGCCTCTGGAGTCGACCGGCGTGGTGCTGATCGAGGCGGCGGTGGCGATGATCGCCGAGCTCTTCCCGCACACCGGTCCGGTCAGCGCCCCGGCCCGCCGCTTCAACGAGCTGATGGCCGCGCGCTACGAGAACATCATCGTGTTCCTGAAGCTGCATTACGCGCTCAGCCGTCGGCCCGAGCGCTTCTGGCGCGAGAACACCGACCCGGCCACGATCCCCGAGCGGCTCCAGGAACTGCTGGAGCAGTGGCGTCACCGCCCGCCGGCGCGGTTCGACTTCATCCTGGATCTCGAGACCTTCGCGTTCTTCAACTATCAGTACATTCTGTACGGCATGGGCTTTGACACCGATCTGGCGGACGGCGCGGACGAGTTTCCGGACACCGCAGGCGCGGCCAAGCTGTTCGCCAAGATCCGCGGCTTCGCCGATCGCGCCACCCTGGACCTACCCAGCCACCGCGACCTGATCGCCCAGATCAACCGCTTCGGCTTCGAAGAGCGCGCGCTGGCCTGAGCGTTCGCCGGGATCGCTACGGCTCCGTTCGCGTTCTACAGCGCGACACACCCAAGCTTCGGAGCCTTTTCCATGACCAATCGCCTCCTCCTTCCCCTGACGATCGCCTTCGCCGTGGCGGGCCTGGCCGCCTGCGACAAGGACGCCGGCCGCAAGCAGGAGACCGTGGGCAAGATCGAGTCCGGCGCGGGCGAGATCGTCGGCGACAAGGACCTCAAGGCCGAGGGCAAGAAGGACCAGGTCGCCGGCAACGTGAAGCAGGGCGAACTGAAGGACGCCGTGAAGGAAGCGAAGAAGTAGTTCGGACCATCAGGAGCATCCGCCCCTCAAAAAAACGCGTGTCATCCCGGCCAAAGCGTAGCGAAGAGCCGGCGACTGTGTTGGATCAATCGGGCTTTTGCCAGGGCTGGTTTGATTTGAGCATGGCGTTGGCGGCGACG
>NZ_LSJA01000313.1 GCF_001556515.1 Caulobacter sp. CCH9-E1
CCCCAATCCGCTACACCGCCCCCCGCAATGACCCGCACGCCGCACCATCACGGCCACCACCACCATCCGACCTCGCCTCGCGGGATCGGCCGGGTCCGCTCGCTCTAGAAGCAAGCCCCCAGCCAGCCCCCGCCTAGCGGATGGGGCTTGGCTCAAGCGCCATCCGTCGAAGCCTTGAAGTTCTAAGGACCGACGATGACCACCGCCTCCGACGACAACACCCCGCAAGACTTCCGCCCCGAGGCCCGCGCCCCCCGAGGCTTCGCCGACAAGCGCGCGCGCGACCTGCGGGCGGAGCGCTTGATCCTGGAGGCGGTGTCGGCGGTCTATGAGCGCTACGGCTTCGAGGCGCTGGACACCGGGGCGTTCGAATACGCCGACGCCCTGGGCAAGTTCCTGCCCGACAGCGACCGGCCCAACGAGGGCGTCTTCGCGCTGCAGGACGACGACGACCAGTGGATGGCGCTGCGCTATGATTTGACCGCGCCGCTGGCCCGTTTCGCCGCCCAGAACTGGGAGACCTTGCCCAAGCCGTTCCGCCGCTACGCGTTCGGGCCGGTGTGGCGCAACGAGAAGCCGGGGCCGGGGCGCTTCCGCCAGTTCATCCAGTGCGACGCCGACACGGTGGGCTCGGCCCGTCCGGAGGCCGACGCCGAGATCATCGCCATGGCCGTCGAGGGCCTGGAGGCCGCGGGCCTGCCGCGCGGGGCGGCGGTGCTGAAGATCAACAATCGCAAGCTGCTCAACGGTCTCTTGACCGCCGCCGGCGCCGACAGCGCCGGCCAGAAGCTGGCCGTGTTGCGCGCGGTCGACAAGCTGGACCGCCTGGGCGTCGACGGTGTCCGGCTGCTGCTGGGCGAGGGGCGCCTGGACGAGAGCGGCGACTTCACCAAGGGCGCGGGCCTCAAAGGGCAGGCGGTCGACCAGGTGCTGGACTTCGTCCAGGCCGGCTCTTCTGGCGGGCGCGCGGCGACGCTGGACAATATCGCGCGCGTGATCGGCGGCTCGGCCGAGGGCGACGAGGGCCTGTTGGAGCTGTCGCGGATCGACGCGGCCCTGACCAGCCTGGGGATCGCCGACGATCAGGCCTTCATCGACCCGTCGATCGTCCGGGGGCTGGAATACTACACCGGCGCGGTGTTCGAGGCCGAGCTCTTGCTCAGCACCACCGACGAGAAGGGCAACAAGGTCACCTTCGGCTCGATCGGCGGCGGCGGGCGCTATGACGACCTGGTGGCGCGGTTCACCGGCAATGTGACGCCGGCGACGGGCTTCTCGTTCGGGGTGTCGCGCCTGGCGGCGGCGCTGCGGGCGGCAGGACAGGAGGCCGGAGGCCTCGCAAGAGGTCCGGTGGTGGTCATCGCCTTCGACGACGCCCACATGCCTGAGTACTTCTCCGTGGTCGGAGAATTGCGCGCGGCGGGCATTCCGGCCGAGGTCTATCTGGGGACCTCGGGCATGCGGCCGCAGATGAAGTACGCTGACCGGCGCCTGTCGCCCGCGGCCATCATGCTGGGCGGCGACGAGATCGCGGCCGGCACGGTGACGATCAAGGACCTGGACCTGGGCCGCGAGCTGGCCTCGGGCGTCGCCGACAACGCCGCCTGGAAGGCCGAGCGTCCGGGCCAGCAGACCATTCCGCGCGGCGAGCTCGTCGCCGCTGTGCGCAAGATCATTGGGGGCTAGTTCGTGAGGCTCGAGCGTTCCATTCCGGCGGAGGCGCTCGACGCCATCCGCGCGCCGCTTCTGGCCGCCGGCGCCGCGCCGACCGACGCGCCGGTGCTGCAGCCCCTGGGCCTGCTGCTCGATCTGGCCGGCGAGGCCATGCGTTCGCGATTGTTCGTCGTCTCCGGCGACGGCGGCGAGGAGGCGGCCCTGCGCCCCGACTTCACCGTCGCCGTGGCGCGGCAGCACTTTGCTGGAGGGGCGGCGAGCGGCCGCTACCGCTACGAGGGCAAGGCCTTCCGCGTGGCCCCGCGCGGCAGCGATCGCGCCGAGGAGTTCCTGCAGATCGGCGTCGAGGCCTTCGAGGCCGGAGACCCGGTCGCCGCCGACGCCGAGATGGCGGCCCTGGCCTGGGCGGCCTCGGCGGCTGGCGGGCGCGGGGATCTCTCCTTGGTGCTCGGGGATGTGTCGTTGTTCGCGGCCTTCGTCGATAGTCTCGATCTGGCCGCGCCCCTGGCCGCCCGCCTGAAGCGCGCCTTCGCCAAGCCGCGCCAGCTGAAGGCCGAGCTGGACGGCTCGCCGGAGCGCGGACTGGCTGCGGACGAGGATAAAGGCCGCATCGCCGCCCTGCTGGCCGGCCTGCCCGAGGCCGAAGCCTCCGCGGTGCTGCAGGAGCTGTGGTCCCTGGCCGGCATCGAGCCCGTCGGCGGCCGCCGCCCGGCCGAGATCGCCCGCCGCCTCGTGGAGAAGGCGCAGACCGCCAAGGCCGGCCGTCTGGACGCGGAGCAAGCCGCCAAGGTCCGCGCCTTCCTGGCCGTCTCCGATCGTCCGGAGGCGGCGCTCGACGCCATCGCGGGGCTCGCTGGCCCCAACGACGCCGCGCTGAAGGCCGCCGTCGCTGGCTGGCGTTCGCGCCTCTCGGGCATGGCCGCCCGGGGCGCGCCCCTGGACCGCATGACGCTTGCCGCCGCCTTCGGGCGGGCCTTCGGCTACTACGACGGCTACCTGTTCGAGGTCCGCTCGGCGGGCCTGGGCGATGAGCGGCCCATCGCCGCCGGCGGTCGCTACGACGGTCTGCCGGGCAAGCTCGGCGTCTCCACCACCAACACCGGCGCGGTCGGCTTCATGGTCCGTCCCGCGCGCGCCTATGCGGGAGGCGGCGAATGACGTCTGCTCCGATGATCTTCGCCATCCCGTCCAAGGGCCGCCTGAAGGACCAGGTCGAGGCCTGGCTGGCCGAATGCGGCTTCAAGCTGGAGATGACCGGCGGGGCGCGCGGCTACTCGGCCGAGCTGTCGGGCCTGCCGGGCGTCTCGGTGCGCCTGCTGTCGGCCGGCGACATCGCCGCGGGCCTCGACAGCGGCGACCTGCACCTGGGCGTCACCGGCGAGGACCTGCTGCGCGAGCGCGGCGACGACATGGACAGCCGGGTCATGCTGCTGCGGGCCCTGGGCTTTGGTCGCGCCGACCTGGTCGTGACCGCGCCCAAGAGCTGGCTCGACGTCGACACCATGGCCGATGTCGACGAGGTCGGGCACGCGCACCTGGCCAAGACCGGCCGCCGCCTGCGGGTGGCGACCAAGTACGTGACCCAGACCCGCGCCTTCTTCGCCCGCCACGGCGTCGCCGACTACCGCATCGTCGAGAGCAGCGGCGCGACCGAGGGGGCCCCCGCCGCCGGCGCGGCCGAGCTGGTCGTGGACATCACCACCACCGGCGCGACCCTGGCCGCCAACGGCCTGAAGATCCTGTCCGACGGCGTGATCCTGAAGAGCCAGGCCCAGCTGACGGCCTCGCTGCTGGCGGGCTGGAACGGCGAGCAGCTGGACGCCCTGCGGCGGCTCTTGTCCGTGGTCGAGGCCAAGGGGCGGGCGGGCAAGCTCGCCACCCTGGTCTGGCCGGCCGAGCAGGACCGCGCCGCCCAGGACGCGGTGGCCGGCTTCGTCGCCCAGGGCGGCTCGCGCCGCGCCAATGGCGCCCTGCTGGCGACCGCCGACCTGTTCGACGCCGCCGCCGCCCTGGCCGAGGCCGGGGTCGAACCGGTGACCGTGTCGCGTCCGGACTATGTGTTCGAGTCGCGCTCGGCGGTGTTGGACCGTTTCACGGCCGCCCTTGGAAAGTAAGTTTTGACTGTTTTGTCAAAAATAACGCTGGAATCCGGGGTAAAACCGACTTTTCAGTCCAAACTACGCCAGCAGCGTCAAAAATTCGTCCAAACCTTTGCAGAAAACGGCTTTGACGCGTTGACACCGTCACGAATTTGACGTTTCTACACACTGCAAGGACGAAACGAGCCCACCAGAGAGCTCCCGTTCTTCGGCGTTTCGGGGAGGAAACGCCCGCCTAGATCGAATGATCGAGAAAATAGCCAGCCCGTCGCGATTATCCCCCGCGACGGGTTTGGTGTATCTGGGCCCTGGTTTCCATTTTTGACGACGACGTCAAAAACTTTGCCGAGCGCCGGGCGCCGAGCCCGGATCGCTCAGCGATAGCCCAGCAAGTCCCTCAGGCCCGGGGCGTGGAAGTCGACCACCCGCCGGTGGGTCTCCGACAGCACCTTGGGCACCTCGGCCGTCACGCTGAGGTTCTCGCGCGCGGTGCGGCTCTCGCGCGGATCGGCGCCGGCCTCGACGCGGGCCCGCCAGTCCTCGGGCAGCGCCAGGCCGCAGTCGGCGAGCAGTTGGCCGAAGAAGGCCTCGGCCCGCCTGGAGCCCAGGTCCTTGAGGTTCTCGACGATGTCCTCGTAGCGGACGATCACGGCCTTGGAGCCCATCCAGGCCACGGCGTTCATCGTGAAGATGTCCCGCAGGTCGGGGATGCGGCCGTGGGCGCCCAGGATCATCATCATGATGACGTCGTCGATGGACGCGCCGCCGTCCTTGATGTGGTTCAGGTTCCCCTGGAACTCGTCGGACAGGTAGAAGCGCGCGCGGGCCAGGACCCAGTCGTACGGGTCGCGGACGAGCACGACATGGCGCACGTCGCGCAGGGCCACGGCCGCCTCGTCGGAGAACAGCATGTGGCCCCAGCTGATCATCGGCTGGTTGGGCAGGAAGGCGTCGCGACTGCGCGCCAGCAGGGCGTGCTGGATGTACTCGCGCCGCCAATGCTGCTCGGGCGCGACGAACATCCGCATGATGTTGCGGATCAGGTGCGTGCCGGCCTTTGGCACGCTGTTCAGGAAGACCGGCTGGCCCAGCCGCGCGCGCTCGAAACGCTCGCCGATCGCATCGAGATTGTCGGGCTTGCCGCGAATGATGGCGTTCACGCTGAGAGGGCCTCGGAACTGAAGGAGCCGGACAGAAAAACGGCGGCGGATTGCTCCGCCGCCGTGATCCTAGAGCATTTCCCCGCGAAGGGGATGCCCGCCTAGAAGTGCGCCCGGATGTTCACGAAGACGCGGCGGCCCAGATAGTCGTACTGCGAGGACTGAACCGAGGTCCCCACCGTGTCGTACTTGCCCTGGCCGAGCGTGAGCGCCGGGGGATGCTCGTCGAACAGGTTCGAGACGCCGCCCGTGATCGACCAGTCCTCCAAGTCCCGCCGCAGCGACACGTTGTGGTAGGCGGTGAACTCGGTGTGGATCTTGTAGAAGGTCGTTCCGGCCGTATTGACGTCCCGCTCCGTCTCCGCATCCGAAGCCTTGCCGACCATGTCGACGCCCCAGAAGCCGGTCCAATCGCCCTTCTGGAAGCTGAGGTTCAGCTGGCCGGTCCAGTCGGGGTCGCCGACAAAGCCGTTCTGATCGATGATCGTGTCGGCGAACTTGGCCTCGGTGTCCTTCAACTGCCAGGTCGATTGCAGCTCGGCCACCATCTTCACATCCCAAGGCAGGTCTTGACCGTAGCGGACCGTCAGGTCGATGCCGCGGTTAATCTGCTGAGCGATGTTGATGTAGTTGTTGGTGATGTTGGTGATCAGGTGCGAGCCGGGATTCCGCGTGAACAGGCTGCAGAGCTTGTCGTTCGGGAAGTTCAGCGACTTCAGGCACTGGTTGACGATGGTCGCCGCCCCCAGCTGGGTCACCTCGTTCTTCACGTTGATGTCGAAATAGTCGACGGCCAGCTGCAGGTCCGCGAACTTCGGCGTCCAGATGACGCCATAGGTCTTGGCCAGCGACGTCTCGGCTTCCAGCAGGCCCTTGCCGCCCGAAGAGACGACCGTGACGCTGGCGCCGGCGCCCGTATAGGTGTCCGGAACGCCCGAGGCGCGGCAGTTGTCGGCGACGCGCTGGGTGATGTTGCCCTGGGCCAGGTTCTGGCCCCAGCGGATGCAGGGATCAACCGACCGCTGGTTCACGAAGGCCGTTTGCGCGTTCTTGTACAGCTCGAACAGCGCCGGGGCCCGGAACGACGTGCCCCGCGTGGCGCGCAGGCGCAGCGACGGGATGATCTGCCAGTTCAGACCGATCTTGTAGGTGTCGTCCTCACCATAGGAATTGACCTTGGTGTGACGGCCCGACAGCGACAGCTCGACGTTCTTGGCCAGGAACATGTCCCGGAAGATCGGGATGCTCAGCTCGCCGTAGACTTCCCGCGCCAGGTCGTCGCCCTTGGTGACGCCGGCGACCGACGAGTTCCAGATGTTGCCGGCCAGGGTGATCGGGCCGGGCGTGTCGTTGATCGAGTCCTTGCGGTAGTGGAAGCCCAGGGCGACGCCCACGTCGCCGGCCGGCAGCTTGAACAGGTTGCCCGACACCGAGCCTTCGAACACCAGCTGCTTGTAGACGGTCTTGCCGGTTTCGGTGTCGAACAGGAACGCTTCTTCCTCCGGCGTGTACTTGCCGGCCAGGAAGTCCGGCGACACCCAGGCCACGTCGACGCACTGCTTCTTGCTGATCGGCGTCACCGTGCCGACGCACGAGCCGGTGCGGAAGGCGTTGCTGTTGACGGAGTCGTTCAGGATCACGTCCTGCGAATAGAGACCCTTGCTGTGGCTGTACTGCGCGAAGACGTCCCAGTCCCAGCTCTTCAGGAAGTCGATCTTGCCGAAATCGCCGCGCAGGCCGCCGACATAGCGTTGGTAATCGACGCGCTGGCCGTCGCGGGCGTGGTTGGTGACCGGGGTCGGCGAGAGGATGTAGTCGCCGCTGAAGCCCACGCTGAACGGATCGGCGCCGGTGTTGGGGCCGCCGGTCTCGGTGTAGAAATAGCTCCAGAACTGACGATAGCCGTGGGTCTTGGTCGCGCGGCGGTTCAGCAGCGCTTCGCCATAGGCCTCGATGCTGTCGTTGATCTTGAAGGCGCCCTGGGCGAAGACCGTGTTGCGCTCGGTGCGCGGGCTCAGCGACGTCGCCAGGTTGAAGGGGCTGTTATAGTCCAGCACGCCGCGGTCCGGCGCGGCCGGATCGTCGCTGTAGCCAACCACGTAGAAGCCCGCCGGCGCGCCAGGATAGCCGCCGCCCGCCGGGGCGCGCGGGATCAGGCCGGCGATCTTGCCGGTGTAGTCGTACTGCAGCTTGCCGTCCAAGCCCGAGAAGCTGGGGTCGTACAGCCAGATCTGATCGTACAGCAGGTCCTGGCATTGGATCTTGCCGGTGCGCGGATCGATCGTGTCCTTACGCTTGCCGTTGGAGTCGGTGATGTACTGACGGCCGCAGTTCGTATAGCTGCGCTGGCCGCGGGTCTGCTCGGCCTTCTTGAAGTACTCGTACGACAGGCTGAAGAAGCCGCGGTCGAAGGTCTTGGCGAAGCTGGCGCTGGCCGAATACTGCTCGCCGCCGTGCTTCTGGGGCTGGCTGTAGAACATCGAGGCGTCGATGCCGTCGGTGTTGCGCTTGGTGATGATGTTCACCACGCCGGCCACGGCGTCCGAGCCGTAGATCGACGAGGCGCCGTCCTTCAGGATGTCGACGTGGTCGATGACCGACAGCGGCAGCACGTTCAGGTCGAAGGCCGAAACGCCGCCGCGGGTGCCGGCGGGACCGGCCCGGCGGCCGTTCAGCAGGACGAGGGTGCGGTTGGGGCCCAGGCCGCGCAGCGACACGGTCTCCGAACCGGGGCCGCCGTCGGTGACGAAGGCGCTGGAGATGTCCGAGGTGACCTGCGGCGAGCCCGACGCGATCGTCGAGGACTGCAGCAGGCCCGTCGCCGTGGCGATGCCGCGCAGCTGGCCCTGTTCGGCGGAAATGACCTGGATGGGGTCCGGGCTGTTGAAGGCCGAGCGCTTGATGCGCGAGCCGGTCACCACCACGGCCTCGACCTCGGCGCTATCCTGCGCCGGAGCGCCCGCGGGCGGCGCCGTCTGGGCCAGGGCCGGCAAGGCGGCGCTTGTCGCCAGGCCGGCGATGATCGTGGAGGCGAGAAGACGTCCTCGTTGGTTCAGCATGAAATGAACTGGCCCCTCAATAGTCAAGCTTGAGGCGGAACGCGCGGAGGCGATTCAACTCGCGCGCGACGTTTCGCTTTGCGCCAGCCAAGCTCTTTCAAGAAGCGACCGCAATATTTTCGCCGCCGAACCGTCATATTTGCGCGGGCTGTGACATCTTTCGCGCACTCTTGGGCCGTATTCGCCGCGAAGACGACAGTGTTCGACCCTATCCATGACATCGCCCTCGCCTGCGGCGTCGGGCCGCAGCGCGCGTCTCGGAATCTGGGGTCATTCTGCCCGCGCTTGGGGACGGCTGGGAGGATGGCCATGGACGAGTTCATTCGCCGCAAGAATATCGAGCTGTTCCGGGCGAAGCTGAAGCGCGAGTGCGATCCGGAACTGCGCGAGACGCTCGAGCAGCTGCTCAAGGAATATGAGGCCATCCCGCTGGGCGGAGGCTCGCCGCCCATGGCGGCCTAGAGCGCGTTAGGTTTAAGTGTGAGCGGTTAAACCGCTCGAACGCGCTCTAAGTCAGACAGGCTCTAGCGCTCAGGGACATTCGTCTCGGTCCACCCGCCGCCCAGGGCCTGATACAGCGCCACGGCGTTCTGCAGCCGGGCCTCGCGAACCTGTGACAGCGCCAGATCCGTGGCGAGCAGGGCGCGCTGGGCGTCCAACTCCTCCAGATAGGCGACATAGCCCGCCTGGTAGCGCTTGCGCGCGTGGTCCAGGGCCGAGGCGGCGGCGGCGCGCTGGCGTACGGCGGCGGCCTCCTGCTCGGCGAGGCGACCCGTGCCCTCAAGCGCGCTCTCGACCTCGCTGAACGCGGTCAGCACGGCCTTGCGATAGGCGAAGGCCGCCTGGTCGCGGCGGGCCGCGGCGGCGTCGGACTGGGCCCGCAGACGACCGCCGTCGAAGATCGGCGCCAGGGCGCTGGCCCCCAGGCTCCAGACCGTCACCGGGTCCAGATGCTCGACGAACAGCTCCCCGCCGGCCGCCGACAGGCGCACCTGGGGCAGGAAGGCCGCGCGCGCCGAGCTCAGGCTGGCGTCGGCGGCGGCCAGGGTCGCTTCGGCCTGGGCGATGTCGGGGCGCCGGGCCAGCAGCGAGGAGGGTAGCGGCGCGCCCGGTTGCGGGATGACGAGGGCGGCGAGGGTTCCGCGCGCGATCGGCTGCGAGGTCTGGCCCACCAGCAGGGCCAAGGCGCCCTCCTGGCGACGGATGGCCAGCTCCAGGGCCGGGACGCGCTGGGCGGCGGCTTCCAGCTCGGCCTCGGCCTGACGGAGTTCGAGGTCCGAGGTTACGCCTTCCTGGGCCCGGCGGCGGGCGCGAACGGCGGATTCCTGGCGCGAGGCCAGGGTGGCGCGGGCGGTGGCCAGCTGGGCGTCCAGCGACAGCAAGGCCACATAGGACCGCGCGACGGCGGCCGAGACCGACAGGCGGGCGGCGTCGCGGGCGTCGCGGCTGGCCTGCAGGCTGGCGCGGGCGGCGGCGTCGGCGGCGCGGACGCGGCCCCACAGATCGACCTCGTAGGCGACCTGGACCTGAGGTTGGCTCGCCAAGGTCGTGCTGGGCTGGCCGAAGGCGTCCAGCTTGCGCTCCTTCTGCGCGCCGGCCGCCAGGTTGACCGACGGCAGCAGGGCCGAGCTGGCCAGCAGGCTCTGGGCCTCGGCCTCGCGGACCCGCGCCTCGGCCGCGCCGAGGTCGGCGTTATGGGCCAGGGCGGCGGCGACCAGGTCCGACAGGCGCGGATCGCCGAACGCCTTCCACCACTCGGCGGCGGCGGCGTCCTGCGAAATCGTGGCGGGCGCGCGCCAGCCGGCGGGCGGGACGACGGCGGCCGAGGGCGGCGGTCCGGTCCTGGGGCCCGGCGTCGCGCAGGCGGCCAGGGCGCTCAAGGCCGCCAGACCGATCAGGGCGCGGCGCATCAGCGGCGACCCTTGCCGGCGGTGTCGACCTCGGCCTGAACCGACATGCCCGGACGCAGGCGGGCCAGGTCCGGCTGGCCGGCGTCGAGCACGATCCGCACCGGCAGGCGCTGGGCGATCTTGGTGAAGTTCCCCGTGGCGTTCTGCGGCGGCAGGATGCTGAACTCCGAGCCGGTGGCGGGCGAGACCTGCTCGACCTTGCCCGTGAAGCGCTGGTCGGCCAGGGCGTCGACCGTGACGCTGGCGGCCTGGCCAGGGCTCATCCGACCGGCCTGACGCTCCTTGAAGTTGGCGATCACCCAGCGCTGCGGCGGCACCAGCGAGACCAACTGGCTGCCGGCCGTCACCCACTGGCCGTTGCGCACGCCGACCTGGCCCAGCTGGCCGTCGGCGGGGGCGGCGACGATGGTGTTGGACAGGTCGATCTCGGCCAGGCGCAGGGCGGCTTTGGCGGCGGCGACGGCGGCCTGCAGACCCTCGCGCGAGACCCCGACCGAGCGGATGTCCTGGCGGGCGATCTCGCGGCCGGCCTTGGCCGAGGCGAGCGTAGCCTCGGCGGCCCGCAGGGCGGCGCGAGCCTGGTCGCGCTCGCGCAGGGAGACCGACCCGTCGGTCGCCAGCTCGGCGACGCGGGCCATGTCGGCGCGGGCCCGCTCGACCTGGGCCTGGGCCGAGCCGATATCGGCCTCGCGGCTCTTCAACGCCGCCTCGCGGGAGGCCTGGGCCTGGGTCGAGTTGGCGAGGTCGGCCTCGCGGGCGGCCAGCGCGGCGCGGGCCTGGTCCACGCGCTGGGCGTAGATGCGCTGGTCGATCGTAAACAGCGGCTGGCCCTTGCGCACGGTCTGGAAGTCCTGGGCCATGACCTTGACGACATAGCCGCTCAGCTGCGGCGCGACGACGGTGACCTGGCCGCGCACATAGGCGTTGTCGGTCCGCTCCACCGAGCCTCCGAACGGCGGCAGCTTCCACAGGAACAGGATCAGCACGATCACCGCCAGGGTGACGGCCGTGGTGATCAGGATCGCCGGGACGCTGGGCGGCTTGGGCCGCGCGGGCGGCGGCGCGGCCGACGCGGCGCGGTCTTCGGGCTGGGGCGCGGGGCCGGGCGGCGGGGAGGTCGCGTCGGTCATGCGGTCTCTCGGGCTGGAAGGGTGGAAGCAGGCGCGGCGGGCGTCTGGGCCTTCATGCGCAAGGCCAAACGCGCGAACAGCAAGCCGGCGTAGAAGAACTGGGCCAGGGCCACGACGCCGACCACCAGGAAGACGTCGTTGAAGGCCAGGACGGTGGCCTGTTGCGTCACCTGCTGGGTCAGCAACACGCTGGCGTCGGCGGCGCGCAGCGCCGGGTCGGTCTGGGTCGAGGCGTAGACGCCGCCATAGGTCTGCAGCGTCGCCGCGACGGCGGGATCCGCTCCGGTCAGGCGCTCGGCCAGGCCCACGGCGTGTTGCTGGGTCCGCACGGTCTGCAAGGTGCCCAGCATGGCCGCGCCGAACAGGCCGCCCAGGTTCTGCGCCACGCCGAACATCACCGAGAAGGTGATGATCGAGCCCAGGCCCCGGGTCAGCAACTGGCCGATGCCAAACATGAAGGACGGGCCCAGGAACATGGTCGCGGCGAAGGCCAGCAGCGCCTGGCTGAAATAGAGCTCGGCCGGCCCGGTCTGGGGCGTGGAGCGCGCGTCCAGGAAGGCGGCGACGGCGATCAGCAGGATCGAACCCAGGAACTGCGCTGGCAGGGTCTTCTGGGTCAGGGTCGCGGCGCTGACCACCAGGCCGGCGGCGGAGGCGGCCAGGACGACGGCGTAGAGCAGGCGCTGCTGCTCCTGGGCAAAGCCCAGGGCCTGCATCAGGCCCGCCGCGCCGACGGTCTGTTCCGACAGAATGACCCGCACCAGGGCGACGTTCAGGCAGAAGCGCAGGAAGGTCCCGGTGGCGATCCAGCGGGTGTCGATCAGCGGGTGCGCCCGGCTGTGCTCGACCACGCTGCCCGCCGCCAGCAGGATCATGGCGGCGATCAGGCACCAGCCGATCCACGGCGCCTCGAACCACCAGACGATACGGCCCAGGCCCAGGACGGCGACGATCAGGCCCAAGCCGCCCCCCAGCAGGGCGAAGGTCAGGGCGTCGACGCCTTCGAACACGTGGATGCGGACCCCGATCGGCAGGCGGAACAGCCAGACCGTCGCCAGGCACAGCGCCGCGAGGCTGGCCTCCAGCGCATAGAGGCCATGCCAGTAGGCGGCGTCGAGCAGGCTGGTGGAGATCACGCGGGCCAGCGGCGAGCCCAGCTGCGAGACGCCCACGCCCAGCACGAGCGCCCCGATCCGGAACGAGGCGGGAAAGGCCTGCAGCATGTAGAACATCGCCAGCGCCGTCAGCGCCGCCGCGCCCACGCCGCTGATCGCCCGCAGGATCAGGGCCATGGCGAAGTTGTCGAGCGCCAGGTGGGCGAAGGCCGCCACGGTGTAGAGGCTGAGGAACACCAGGGCGAACCGGCGGATGCCGAACTGCTGGCGGTACTTCACCAGCAGCAGGTTCATCGAGATGTTGGTCATCACATAGATCGTCGTCAGCCAGGCGCCTTCGGTCGGCGTCAGGCCCAGCGACCCCTGGATGGCCGGCAGGTTGACCTGGATCAGGGCCTGGCCCAGCGAGCCGGTCACCCCGATCAACAGGCTGATCAGCCCGTGGATGATCCTGAAGCGCGCCGGGAAATGCGGCGTCGACGGCGAGCCGGGCAGGAAGGGCCGCTCGTGCGGAAGCCAGTCCGGCGTCTGTCCGATCTGTTGGCCGTGTTGCGGCATGGGGCCTCGACTGTGAGCCGGTCTTTTACCCCGCGACGCGCGCGCGGCAAGGTTTAGTCTTCGGTTGCGGCGCCTCAACCTTGACGGGCCGCCAGGAGCGTCGGCAGCTAGACGTCGAGGTCATCTACAGGGGAAGAATGTCTTGGCGAACCCGCACGACTTTCACACGCCAAAGGATCACTACGACAAGGCGGATCTGCTGAAATCCGGTCTGGGCGGCTACTTCGGGCCAGGCAATGCGCAATTGCCGGCGCCGCCGATGCTGATGATGGACCGGATCACCGAGATCAGCCTGGACGGCGGCGAGTTCGGCAAGGGTTTCGTCGCCGCCGAGCTGGATATCAATCCGGACCTCTGGTTTTTCGGCTGCCATTTCATCGGCGACCCGGTGATGCCGGGGTGCCTGGGACTGGACGCCATGTGGCAGGTGATCGGCTACTGGCTCGGTTGGTCGGGCTCGCCCGGCAAGGGCCGGGCCCTCGGTGTGGGCGAGGTGAAGTTCCGCGGCCACGTGACGCCCGAGGTCAAGGTCGTGCGCTATGAGATCAGCCTGCGGCAGGTGCGACGCGGCAAGCTCGCCCTGGGCCTGGCCAACGGCCGCCTGCTGGCGGATGGCGAATGCGTCTACACCGCGACCGATCTCAAGGTCGGCATGATCGCCGGATAGGCATGAAAAAGGCCGCCGGCTTCCCGGCGGCCTTCGTTTCGCAAGTCGGCGGTCTCAAGTCTTGGGGCCGACCGCGAAGACAAGCGGGATCGTGACCTCGCCGCCGGCGACCGGCTTTCCGTCCAGCGTCTTGGGCCGCATCTGGAAGATCTCGGCGACTTGCAGGGCCGCCGCGCCGAAGCCCTGGTCGCCAGGGCTTTCGCTGACGACCTTGCAGGTCGTCAGGCGGCCGGTGGTCAATACGCGGCAGTTGATGATCGCCCGGCCGCCAAGGTTCGCCGCCGCGGCGGCCGCCGGATAGAACCGCGCCATGTCGTCGGCGGTGGGCTTGGCCGCCCAGTCGGGCTTGGTGATCGCGTGGGCCGGGCGCGCCTCGGCGGCCCAGACCGCGCCGGCGCCGGCCAGACCGACCAGCGTGGCCAGGGCGACGCCGGCGGCCCTCCGCGCGGGATTTCTGGCGGGGATGTTCAGCATGACCAGTCTCTCCTTCAGGGGATGAGCGCCGCCGGCCGGCCAATGGCAGCCGAACGGAACGACGCGGGGAACAAGAAGCGTGTCCAGCAGGGTTTCCGCGTACAGCCGACGGGCGTGCGGTCGGCGGGCGAGCACGGCCTCGTCGCAGGCCATCTCCTGATCCAGGCGAAGGCGGTGGGCGCCGAGGCGGACCAGCGGGTTGAACCAGGCCAGGCATTGCACGGTCGCGACCAGGGCGTTGATCAGGGCGTCGCCGCGCTCGAGATGGACGCGCTCATGCGCCAGGACCAACGCGCGGGCCTCGCCCTTGAAGCGGACGTCGAAGTCGGCCGGAACGACGATACGCGGCCAGGGGTAGGCGAGCACCATGGGGCCGGAACCGACATGGCGGCCCTGCAGCAGGTCAGGCTCCCGGGCGTGCGGCGCCAGCGGCCCCAGCGAGCGCGTGAACCGGACCTGACGGATCGCGAAGGCGGCCGCCATGACGACCGCGCCGAGCGCCCAGACCAGCAAGGCCAGGGTCGCTGCGACCTGGCTCGCCAAGGCCCCAGGGACAGCGCCGCGGATCGTCTGGCTGGCGGACAGGACGATCGGCGCCAGGGGCGTGGCGGCGATCGGGGCGGGCGACAGCGCCGCCAGGGCGCAGAGCGGCGGCGTCAGCCACAGCAGATAGGCGGCCAGCGCCCCCAGACGCCGGCGCACCGGCCCGCGCAGGACCAGCACGGCCGCCACGCCGCCCGCCAGGGCGAGGTTGGCGCCGACGATCTCGGAAAGGACGGCGGCGCTCATTTGCCGATCCTGTCGACCAGGGCCCTCAGCTCGGCGATGTCCTCGTCGCTGAGCTTGTCGCTCTGGGAAAAGTGCATGACCAGCGGGGCCAGACGCCCGTCGAACAGGCGATCCAGCAGGCCCTGGCTTTCGGCGCCGACATAGGCCTCTCGGGTCAGCAGGGGCGAGTAGTGATAGCGCCGCCCCTCGGCCCGCGCCGCCACCGCCTTCTTCTTGACCAGGCGGCTGATCAGCACCTTCACGGTGCCCTCGGTCCAGCCCTGGGGTTCGCAAACCTCGGCCATGATCGCCTCCGAGGTCAGCGTCCCTCGTCGCCACAGAGCCTCCATGACCACGCTCTCGGCCGCGCTGATCTTCATGCCGCATCCTCTCGATGACAGTTGTCAACGAGCTGACGTTGACACTTGTCATCCAACTCGTCAACCAACGTTCGACGCTGTCGCCAAATCATGATCCCCGAGTCGGCGTAACGGTGATATTCCAACTGAATTGGCCCGAGGGGGGCCGCGCGGCGCGCGGGGAAACGCATGAGCACCACCGAAATCCAGACGCCGACGAGC
>NZ_LSJA01000314.1 GCF_001556515.1 Caulobacter sp. CCH9-E1
CCCCCTTACATCTCACGGCGAGACGATCGCAGGGCTGATCAGGTCACTCAAGGATCGCCTCCGGCGACCGCGCCGCGGCGACGCGCAGCGTCTCCTTGACTGACCTGATCAGTCCTGCACGCTGCAGCCTCCAAGAGATGTAAGGCTCGCACCGACCTGGAGGTCGGCGGCGAACAGAGGAGAACCCCGCCCATGCCCCCATTCGACCGCCGCACTCTGCTCTCCGGCGGCCTGGCGGCCGGCGCCGCCCTCGCCACGTCGGCGAGCGCCGCGACCGAGGCCCCTCTGGTGCTCCACCAGGTGTTCTTCTGGCTCAAGACGCCCGGCGCCAAGGCCGACCGCGACAAGCTGATCGCGGGCCTGAAGGCGCTGAAGGCGATCGACTTCATCCAGCAGCTGCACGTCGGCGTTCCGGCCTCGACCGAGAAGCGCGAGGTGATCGACAACAGCTACGACGTCTCCGAGCTGATGGTCTTCAAGAGCGTCGAGGACCAGAACCGCTATCAGACCCACCCGCTGCACCAGAAGTTCGTGGCCGACTGCGGCCACCTCTGGAGCAAGGTCGTGGTCTATGACTCGCTAGCGGTGTGAAAGGGCGGACGCCCTAGCCTCTAAAAAACTCGTGTCATCCCGGAAGCCTCGCAGAGGCTATCCGGGACCCAGGGGTTGCAAGA
>NZ_LSJA01000315.1 GCF_001556515.1 Caulobacter sp. CCH9-E1
CCCCCTGCCCCCTCCCCGCAAGGGGGAGGGGAGTTCCATCCCAGCCACTTCCGCACCAGGTCCGGATCATCGACCGTCGCCGACAGCCCCACCCGCCGCATCCGTGGCGCGAATTGTTGCAACCGAGCCAGGCCCAGCGCCAAGAGGTCGCCGCGCTTGGAGGGCCAGATGGCGTGGGCCTCGTCGATGATCACGCAGGAGAGGTCGCTGAAATACTCGCGCGCGCCCTCCCAGGCGCAGAACAGGGCCAGCTGTTCGGGCGTGGTCAGCAGGATGTCCGGCGGCCGGACGCGCTGGCGGGCCTTGCGGGCCTCGCCGGTGTCGCCGGTCCGGCTCTCGGCGACGATCGGCAGCCCCATCTCGCGGATGGGGGTGAGCAGGTTGCGCTCGACGTCGACCGCCAGCGCTTTCAGCGGCGAGATGTAGAGCGTGTGCACGCCGGCCGGCGCGTTGCGCGGCGGGCGCTCGGCCAGCTCGATCAGGCTGGGCAGGAAGCCCGCCAAGGTCTTGCCGCCGCCGGTGGGGGCGATCAGCAGGGCGCCGCGGCCTTCGCGGGCCTTCTCCAGCATGGCCAGCTGGTGCGCGCGCGGGCTCCAGCCGCGGTCGGCGAACCATTGCTGGAAGCGGGGAGGAAGGGCGTCAGCCGCGAGCATTCATCGCCATATAGCATGTTCCCTTTCTGTTTCACCCGGCTTTTGCTAACAGACTCGCGTGACCGCTTCCCCGCCGACTCTGGACTTGGCTCCAGCCCTGGTCGTCCTGCCCGGCCCGCGCGCCGGCATGGCCGACGGCGGGGGCGAGGGGCGGATGCTGCGCGCGCCCGACGCTCGCGACCTGTTCGAGCATGGCCCGGTCTTGGTCGCGCACGGCGCGATGACCGCGCGGCGGCTGAACCTGTCGCCGCCGCCGCGCTCGCCCCGGCTGTTCGATGTGCTGGAACTGCACGCCTTCGTCCGGCCCGGCGCCTTCTGCGCGCCGTCAGCGGTGGGCCTTGCCATGGCGCTGGGTCTCGCCGAACCGCACGGCGCCGCCCAGCAGGCCCAGAGCCTGCGCGAAAGCGCCGACGCCCTGCTGCGCGAGCTGGCCCTGACGCCTGTCCCCTCGCGCGAGGAAGCGCTGGCGGTCGCCGAAACCCTGGCCAAGGCCGGCTGGTCCTGGGGACCCGCCGTGATCGGGGCGCTGCGGTCCGTCCCGGTCGGCAACCAGTTCCGCGGCTCGGGCCTCGACGTCTGGGCGCGGCTGCCCGAGTGGGAGGATCAGGCGCCGCCCGGCGAGGCCGGGTCGCGACCCATCGACCCCGAGCGCGCGGGCCAGCGCCTGACCGAACTGCTGCAACGCTCGGGCCTGGAGGAAATCCGCGAAGCCCAGGCGACTTTCGCCAAGGAGGCGGCCTACGCCTTCCAGCCGCGCGAGCGCGAGGGCGAGCCGCGCATGATGCTGGCCGAGGCCGGCACGGGCGTCGGCAAGACGCTCGGTTACCTGGCGCCGGCCTCGCTGTGGGCCGAGGCCAATGGGCCGTCGGTCTGGGTCAGCACCTACACCCGCGCCCTGCAGCGCCAGATCGAGCGCGAGAGCCGCTCGATCTATCCCGACCCCAAGGAGCGCGCCAAGAAGGCGGTGGTCCGCAAGGGGCGCGAGAACTACCTGTGCCTGCTGAACTTCCAGGAGCAGATCAACGGCGCGCAGCTCGGCAATGGCGACCTGATCGGCCTGGCCCTGACCGCGCGCTGGGCGCGGGCGACGCGCGACGGCGACATGACCGGCGGCGACTTCCCCGCCTGGCTTCCGACACTGTCCGCCGTGCCGCCGTCGGCCCAGGCCAGTCCGGCCAACCTGGTCGACCGGCGCGGCGAGTGCATCCACGCCGGCTGCCAGCACTATCGCATCTGCTTCATCGAGAAGGCGGTGCGCGCCTCCAAGCGCGCCGACCTCGTCATCGCCAACCACGCCCTGGTCCTGACCCAGGCCGCCTTCGACGGCGCCCGGACGGCGCGCGGGCTGAAGGGCGACAATGAGACCACCAGCCTCAAGCGCATCGTCTTCGACGAGGGGCACCACCTGTTCGAGGCCGCCGACAGCGCCTTCTCCGCCGCCCTGTCCGGCGCCGAAGCGGCCGAGCTGCGCCGCTGGATCCGGGGCCCCGAAGGTCGGGGGCGGCGGGGCCGGGGGCTTGAAGCCCGTCTGCTCGACATCCTGGGCGACCGCGAGGGGGCTCGGCAGGCGATGGGCCAAGCCATCCACGCCGCCGCCGCCTTGCCGGGGGAGGGGTGGTCCGGCCGCGTCGCGCCGCCGGACGGCCAGATCAATCCGATCGGGCCGATCGAGAACTTCCTGGTCGCCGTCATCGAGCAACTGCGCGCCCGCACCAGCGAGCGGGGCGGCGCCGATCTGGGCCTGCAGTGCGACGCTCGCCCGCCGATCGATCTCGTCCGCGAGCGGGCGCCCGAGGCCGCCAAGGCGCTAGCCTCGATCGAGGCGCCGCTGCTGGCCCTGGCCCGCGCGCTGGAAGACGTTCTGGACGAGGAGGCCGAGCACCTGGCCCCCTCTGAACGCGCGCGCATCGAAGGCGCGCTGCGAGGTCTTGATCGCCGCGCCCGCATGACCTTGCCCGCCTGGCGCTCGATCCTGAAGGCGCTGGAGGAGGACGACGTCGATCCCAGCGAGACCGACCCCGACTTCGTCGACTGGTTCGAGGCCACCTTCCTGTACGGCCGCGTCGTCGACGCCGCCTGCCGCCGCCACTGGGTGGACCCGACCGAGCCGCTGCGGGCGGCCGTGCTGTCGCCGGCCCACGGGGTGCTGGTGACCAGCGCGACCCTGGTCGATCCGGCGCTGGAGGACCCCTTCGCCCTGGCCGAGATGCGCACCGGCGCCGCCCGGCTGCCGTCCGCGCCCAAGGTGCTGCGGCTGGTCTCGCCGTTCGACTACGCCAACAACGCCAAGGCCTTCGTGGTCACGGACGTCAACAAGGAAGACCCGCGCCAGGTCTCGGCCGCGATGCGCGAGCTCTTTCTGGCGGCCGGCGGCGGGGGGCTTGGCCTGTTCACCGCCATCCGCCGCCTGAAGGCCGTGCACGAGCGCATCGCCGCGCCGCTGGCAGACAACGGCCTGGCGCTCTACGCCCAGCACGTCGATCCGCTGGAGGTCGGGGCGCTGGTCGACATCTTCCGCGCGGAGGAGGACGCCTGCCTGCTGGGCACCGACGCCATCCGCGACGGGGTGGACGTGCCGGGACGGTCGTTGCGCCTGCTGGTCTTCGATCGCGTGCCCTGGCCTCGTCCCGACGTGCTGCACAAGGCCCGGCGCCTGCGGTTCGGCGGCAAGGGCTATGACGACGCCGTGGCGCGGGCTCGCATCAGCCAGGCGTTTGGCCGGCTGATCCGGCGGGCCGACGATCGCGGCGTCTTCGTGATGCTGGACGCCGCCGCGCCGACGCGGCTGTTCTCAAGCTTGCCGGAGGGCGTCCAGATCGAGCGGGTCGGGCTCGTCGAGGCGATCGAGGCGACCACCGCCTTCCTGGCCAAGAAGACCGAGGACCGTCCCGGCGGCGATCTGGCGGCTTCCTGACTTAAAGTCGTCGAATTTTCGCAATGAGGACGTCCTAAAAGTCCGCCATGGGAAGGGCCAGTTCAGGAGCGTACCCGATGACCCGACACGCCGACCCCGCGATCGACGAAGCCGCGACTCCCGCGCGCGCCCGCTCTGCCCGCGCCCTGGTCCAGGCGGTCCGCTGGCGCACCGGGCTCTCGCAGGCCGATTTCGCCTCGGTCTTCCACATCGATCTGACCCTGCTGCAGGACCTGGAGCACGGCGAGGCTCGCCTGGATCCGGCGCTGGCGGCCTATCTTCGGGTCATCGACCACGCGCCAGAGGTGGTCCGCGTCGCCTTGGGGCGCGCCTCCTAGACTGCGCCCGGCATCCATCCGCTCGCCCCGCGCCGACGTATCACGGCGGAATTGGAGCGCGTCATGCGGTTTGGGATTTCGGTAGTCCTGGCGATCTGGGCGGCTTGCGCCGCCAGCGCGCACGCGTTCGACCTCACGCCAAAGGCCCAGTCGGCGCTCAAACGCGGCGAGGCCTATGCCGAGGTCACGCCTGATCCCGATGGCGTCGCCGGCCACGTGCGAGCGGTGATCGACATCGATGCGCCGATCCAGAAGGTGTGGCGCACCATGACCGATTGCGCGGCGGCCAAGGTCATGATCAGCACCTTGACCGGCTGCCGGGTGGTCGAGGGCGATCAGGCGCGCGGCTGGGACATCCGCGAACACATCACGCGCCGGAACCTGATTTTTCCGGGCATGCGGATCGTGTTCCGCTCGGACTACGAGCCCTACAGCCTGATCCGGTTCCGGCTGGTGGAGGGCGACCTCCAGATCCAGCAGGGCGAATGGCGGCTCCAGGGTCTGGATGGCGGTCGTCGGACCCGCGTGTTCTACGAGAATCGGCTGGCGGTGGATTGGCCCGTCCCCAAGGCGCTCATGCGCGAAGCGCTGCGGCGCGATACGCCCAAGGTGCTGATGAACCTGCGGCGCGTCTGCGAATAGCCGCCGATCCCAAGCCGCGCGGCAGCCATCGGCTTTGACTGCGACAGCCGGACGCGTTGTCCGCCGACTGATCTTCGGCGAATAGCTGGAGATCAGGTTTGAGGCGAGACCGCGCCCGGAGCGGCGGCGTTCGACGCTGTCCTGTTGGGGAACAGGACGACGCCCCCGGGTTCGTTCGAATCCGGGGGCGTTTTCATGTCTGGCTTAGCTGCAGCAGACCGCCACGCAGCGCCGGGCGAGGGTCTCGGTGGCGTCGAGGAACGGGACCGAGAGGTCGTCGGCGCTCAGCACCAGCGGCACTTCGGTGCAGCCGGCGACCACGCTTTGAGCCCCCTTGCCGACCAGGCGATGGGCGAGGGCGGCCATGGTTTCGCGTGAAGCCGGTCCGACGTCGCCATGCTTGATGCGATAGAGCAGGGCCATGAACTCGACCTGTTCGTGGTCGTCGAGCGTCACGACCTCCAGGCCCATATGGAAGAAGCGGTCGCGGTAGAGGCCCAGCGCCAGGCCGGTGCCAAGCACGCCGACCGTGCTCGCGCCCTGCGCCCTGGCCGCGAGGCCCGCCGTTTCCAGCATGTCGACCAGAGGCAGGCCGCTGGCGCGCACGGCGTCGGCATAGGCGTGGGCGGTGTTGCAGGCGATCGCCAGCACCTGCGCGCCGGCGTCCCTCAGGCCCGCGGCCATGCCGGCCAGGACCGGGCCGGGATCGGAGTCGCTGTGGTTCCGGTCGGGGACCTTGGGATTGATGTCGACCAGGACGCGCAGGTGATCCTGCTCGCGCTGGACCGGCGTGGCCGCCTGCAGCTTGGCGAGGAAGTCGAGGGTGGCGGCAGGCCCCATGCCGCCCAGGACGCCGAGGACCTTGCTCATCGGTTCGCTCCCTAAAGCGCCGGCTCCAGCACGCTCTGATAGCCGAACAGTCCCTGAGCGCCGCCCGTATGCAGGAAGACGACGCGTTCGTTCTTGAAGACGCCTTTGCGCGCCTGGTCGATCAGGCCCTTCATCGCCTTGCCCGAATAGACCGGGTCCAGCAGCAGGCCTTCGGTGCGGGCGGCCAGGGTCAAGGCGTCGATCACGCCCTGGTCGACCAGGCCATAGCCTTCGCCGACATAGTCGCAGTCGGCCACGACCGCCTCGCGCCTGACCCGCCCGGCCGCGCCGATGGTCTCGGCGGTGGCGACGGCCAGGTTGAAGACGTTCTCCTCCTGCTTGGGCTTGGGGGCGCGGACGCCGAAGCCCAGGATCGGAACATCGACCGACAGCGCGGCGAAGCCGGCGACCAGGCCGGCGTGGGTGCCGGCGCTGCCGGTGGCGGTGACCAACCGGTCGATCTTCAGGTCCATCTGGTCGGCCTGGACGATCAGCTCGCGGGCGCAGTCGACATAGCCCAGCGCGCCGACCGTATTCGAGCCGCCGCCCGGAATGACATAGGGCTTGCCGCCGCGCTGGCGGACGCTGTCGGCGGTGGCCTCCACCTCGGCGACCATGTCGGTTCCGGCCGGCGCGTAGCGGATCGCCGCGCCCATCAGCTTGTCGAGCAACACGTTGCCGTTGCCCATGTAATCGCCGGCCTTCGAGCCCGTGCGCTCCTCCAGGATGACCTCGGTCTTCAGGCCGAAGCGCGCGCCGGCGGCGATCGTCTGGCGCACGTGGTTGGACTGCACCGCGCCCTGGGTGACCAGGGTGTCGGCGCCCCGCGCCAGGGCCTCGCCGAGCAGGAACTCCAGCTTGCGGGTCTTGTTGCCGCCGCCGGCCAGGCCGGTGCAGTCGTCCCGCTTGACCCAGAGATCGATCCCCAGCGCCGCGCCCAGGCGGGGCAGGGGCTCCAGCGGCGTCGGCAGGTGGGCGAAGCGGGCGCGGGGGAAGCGGGCGAGATGCATGAACTGTAGTCCCTCGGAATGTCGCTGCTCTGTTAGCACGACTGGCGCGCGCCGCGATGATTAGGTGGCGCCCCCGCGGGCCCCTTGGTGATATGATCAATCCTTGAGAACCGGCGCTCAAACGACCGGCTCCACGGAGGAAGACATGACCCGGATGATTCCGTACGTCGCGCTGGGCGCGGCGGCTTTCCTGTTCGCCGGCGCGGCCGGCGCTTCGACCCTCATCATCGGCGGCGGCTCGGCCAACGAATGCTCCGACGCCGCGCTCAAGGGGCGGTCCGACGACCGCGCCGTGCTCGCCTGCACCACCGCGCTGGAACTGGAGAACCTGAACTTCCGCGACCGCGCCCGCACCTATGTGAACCGCGGCGTGCTGCAGATGCGCCAGCATCAGTTCGCGGCGGCGCGTGCGGACTTCGACCAGGCGTCGAGCATCGATCCCAGCCTCGGCGAAGCCTATGTGAACCGCGGCGCCACCCTGGTCGGCGAAGCGCGCTATCAGGAGGGCGTGGCCCAGATCGACAAGGGTCTGTCGCTAGGCGTCAAGGACCCCGAGCGCGCCCTCTACAATCGCGCCCTGGCCAATGAAGGTCTCGGCAATCTCCGCGCGGCCTATCTCGACTACGCCAAGGCGGCGGAGCTTAATCCCGATTGGGCGGCGCCGAAGACCGAGCTGGCGCGTTTCACCGTCAAACGGCCCTGATCCGCGCCTGAGCGGCGCGGCGGGCCGTTCCAACTGAAGGAGCGACGCGTCGCGTGCGAAAGGTCCTTTGCCTATCGGTTTGCCTCGCGGCTCTGGGCGGGAGCGTCCAGGCCCAGAGCCTGCGCGAGATCGAGGCGCGCAACGCCGCCGCCCACGCGCTGGAAGACGTCCGGCGAGACCTGCTGGCCAGCCAGATCGAGGCCTCAAATGCTCAGGAGCGCGCCCGGACCGACAGCTTGCTGCGCGGTCTGGAGCAGCAGCGCGCCAGCTCGATCCTCACCGCGCCGTCGATGACCGTCCCGCCCGCGCGCGCCGTGGACGATCCTGCGCGCCGCGAGGCCGATCGCGCCAACGCCATGAGCCGTCTCGATCAACTGACCCAGGAAGCGCTGGCGCAGAGCAACGCCCGCATGCGCGCCATACGGCCCGCGAGCGAACCAAAACGCTGAAGACGAAGAGGTTTTGATGGAGTGGGAAGGCGGCCGTCGGTCCGGCAACATCGAGGATCGGCGCGGTCTGGGGCCGGTGGGCATCGCTGGCGGCGGCATCGGCGCGGTGGTGCTGGCCGCGATCGGCTATTTCGTGTTCGGCATCGATCCGCGCACGACGATGGATGTCGCCCAGGGGCTGCAGCAACCCGTGCAGCAAGAGGGCGTCCGAGGCGAGGTCTCTGATCGCGACGGCCAGTTCATCGACGTGATCGAGACCTCCAACCGCGAGGTCTGGTCGCCGATCTTCCAGCGTGAAGGCGTGGACTACAGGCCGCCCGAGGCGATCGTGCTCTACAAGGAGGCTACTGGAACCGGCTGCGGGACCGGGCAGTCCGCCATGGGACCTTTCTACTGTCCGGCCGACCAGAAGGTCTATCTGGACCTGTCGTTCTGGCGGGAGCTGGAGGGCCGCTTCGGCGCCAAGGGCGAGTTCGCCCGCGCCTATGTCGTCAGCCACGAGATCGGCCACCACGTCCAGCATCTGCTGGGGGCCGATCAACAGGCCCGCCGCCTGGGCGCGCGGGGCGAGGAGAGCGGCTCGGTGCGCCTGGAGCTGCAGGCCGACTGCTATGCTGGCGTCTGGGCGGCGCACGCCGGAGAAGCCTCGGGCGGGCGGATCGTGATCAACCGGTCCGACATCCAGGACGGCCTCGGCGCGGCCGCCGCCGTCGGCGACGACACCCTGCAAAAGCAGACGCAGGGCCAGGTCGTGCCCGACAGCTTCACCCACGGCACAAGCGCCCAGCGCATGCGGTGGTTCAGCCGCGGTTACGAGCAGGGTGATCCGTCGGCGTGCGACACCTTCTCGGCCGCGAGCCTTTGATCTCTGTCAACGCGCGGTCGTTCAGCAAGCGGGAGAGTTCGACCATGTCCATGACCTTCACGAGCGAAGACCGGGTTCTGCTGGACCGCTACATCGAGAGCGTCCTGCTGCGGTTCAACGACGGTCGATATGATCTCCAGGAGGCGACCCGCGCCCTGGCGGAGAGCTTCATCCAGGTCGGGCGCGGCCAGCCCGACGTGCTGATGCACATGCGCGGCGTGGTCGAGGCCGGCGACGACGCCTGACGAGCTTGACCGGTATCAACGCTTGACCTCCACGTCAGCGCGCCTAGTGTCCGTCCCTTGTTCACCGGGGGGCCGCGCGCGCGGCTGAGATTGGGCTTCCGCCCTGACCCGTAGAACCTGATCCGGGTCATGCCGGCGAAGGGAGGGAACGCGGGCGCGGTCTTGATAGGCGTCCGTCAGACCGACTCAAGCACGCACGTCCGGGTCTCCTTGGAAGCTTGAGGAGCGCCCGAAATGAACATCCAGACGACCATCAAGGCCGTGGCCGAGACGATCTCGACCGGTCCGATCCCCGGCTCGCGCAAGGTCTACCAGGCCGGCGAGCTGTTCCCCGACCTGCGCGTCCCGTTCCGCGAGGTGGCGGTCCACCCGTCGGCCAACGAGCCGCCGGTGACGGTCTATGATCCGTCTGGCCCCTACACCGATCCGACCATCGCCATCGACATCGAGAAAGGCCTGCCGCGCTCGCGCGAGGCCTTCGTCGTGGCGCGTGGCGACGTCGAGATCGTCACCGATCCTCGCCAGGTGAAGCCCGAGGACAACGGCTTCGCCCAGGGCAAGCACCTGGCCCCGGAATTTCCCGACCAAGGCCGCAAGATCTACCGCGCCAAGCCGGGCAAGCTGGTCACCCAGCTGGAATACGCCCGCGCCGGGATCATCACGGCCGAGATGGAATATGTCGCCATCCGCGAGAACCTGCGCCGCGAGCAGAACGCTCCGTGCGTGCGTGACGGCGACGATTTCGGCGCGTCGATCCCGGACTTCGTGACGCCTGAGTTCGTGCGCCAGGAAGTGGCTCGCGGCCGCGCCATCATCCCGGCCAACATCAACCACGGCGAGCTTGAGCCGATGGCGATCGGCCGCAACTTCCTGGTCAAGATCAACGCCAACATCGGCAACTCGGCGGTGCTCTCGACCGTCGCCGACGAGGTCGACAAGCTGGTGTGGGCCACGCGCTGGGGCGCCGACACGGTCATGGACCTGTCGACCGGCCGCAACATCCATAACATCCGCGACTGGATCATCCGCAATTCGAGCGTGCCGATCGGCACCGTGCCGATCTACCAGGCGCTGGAGAAGGTCAACGGCGTGGCCGAGGACCTGAACTGGGAGGTCTTCCGCGACACCCTGATCGAGCAGTGCGAGCAGGGCGTCGACTACTTCACGATCCACGCCGGCGTGCGCCTGCCATTCGTGCCGCTGACCGCCAAGCGCGTCACCGGCATCGTCAGCCGCGGCGGCTCGATCATGGCCAAGTGGTGCCTGGCGCACCACAAGGAGAACTTCCTCTACGAGCGCTTCGAGGACATCTGCGAGATCATGCGCGCGTATGACGTGTCGTTCTCGTTGGGCGACGGCCTGCGTCCGGGCTCGACCGCCGACGCCAACGACGAGGCCCAGTTCGCCGAGCTGCGCACCCTTGGCGAGCTGACCAAGGTCGCCTGGAACCACGGCGTCCAGGTGATGATCGAAGGGCCGGGCCACGTGGCCATGCACAAGATCAAGGCCAACATGGACGAGCAGCTGAAGCACTGCCACGAGGCCCCGTTCTACACCCTCGGCCCGTTGACCACGGACATCGCGCCTGGCTACGACCACATCACCTCGGCCATTGGCGCGGCGATGATCGGCTGGTTCGGCACGGCGATGCTCTGCTACGTCACGCCCAAGGAGCACCTGGGCCTGCCCGACCGCGACGACGTCAAGACCGGCGTCATCACCTACAAGCTGGCCGCCCACGCCGCCGACCTCGCGAAGGGGCATCCTGGCGCGGCGATGTGGGACGACGCCATCAGCCGCGCGCGGTTCGAGTTCCGCTGGGAAGACCAGTTCAACCTGGCGCTCGACCCCGAGACCGCGCGGAAGTTCCACGACGAGACCCTGCCCAAGGAAGCGCACAAGACGGCGCACTTCTGCTCGATGTGCGGTCCCAAGTTCTGCTCGATGAAGATCAGCCAGGAGGTTCGCGACTTCGCGGCCGCCAAGGCTCCGAACGAAGTGGAACTCGGCATGGCCGTCATGAGCGAGAAGTTCAAGGAGCAGGGCTCGGAAATCTATCTGAAATCCGAATAGGGCGTTTGACGCGCCGCAAGGCGCCGCGGCGGGCGGCGGCTAGGCTTGAGCTTTCGGAGCCGCCGCCATGCCGACCCGCCGCGCCCTGATCGCCGCCACGCCCCTGCTGGTCGCGGGATGCTCTGGCGGCGACAACCCCTACGATCGCGCCGTCCACGACCTCTGGCGACTGCCGGACCTGGGCGGCGGCGGCGTCCCGATGATGGCGCTGATCCACGCCGCGACCCTGGCGGCGAACGGGCATAACACCCAACCCTGGCGCTTTCGCGTCGAGCCGCGCGCGATCGAGATCCTGCCGGACTTTTCGCGCCGCACGCCGGTCGTCGATCCGGACGACCACCACCTGTTCGTCAGCCTGGGCTGCGCCACCGAGACCCTGCTTCAGGCGGGGCTCGGCTACGGCTGGGCGGGCGAGCCGGAGATGCTGCCGGGCGGCGGCGTCCGCATCGCCCTGTCCAGCGCGCCGGCCCGTCCAGACGCCCTGTTCCAGGCGATCCCGCGCCGCGCCTCCACCCGGACCGCCTATGACAACCGATCGGCGGACGCGGCCACGCTGCGGCGGCTGGAGGCGGCCGTCGGAAAAGATGTCGGACTGCGTCTGGTTCTGGATCCCGACCAGCGAAACCACCTGACCGACATGATCGTCGCCGGAAACAGCGCCCAGCTCGCCGACCCGGCCTTCATGCGCGAGCTCGTCGACTGGATCCGCTTCGACGCCGCCGAGGCCTTGGCGCGGCGCGATGGCCTGTTCGCGGCCGCCTCCGGCAATCTGACGACTCCGCGCTGGTTGGGCGAGCGGCTCCTGCCGCTGGTCATGACGAAAAAGGGCGAAGCCGAGCGTATCACCCGCTGGATGCGCGGCTCGGCGGGCGCGGCGATCTTCACCGGCCCAAGCGAGACGCCCGAGGGCTGGATCGCCGTCGGCCGCGCCTTCACCCGCTTCGCGCTGACGGCGACGGCGGCGGGCTTGAAGCTGGCTTTCCTCAATCAGCCGGTCGAGGATCCGTCGACGCGCCGCCGGATGGCCGCCTGGATGGGCGAGCCGGGCAAGCGACCCGACCTCGTCGTCCGCTTCGGCTATGGACCGGACTTGCCGCGCGCCTTGCGCCGGACCGCCCAGGCTGTCGTGCTGGCTTAGAACCCGCGCGTCGTCCGCGTTGATTTCACTGGCCTTGGCAGGTGGGCGGGCGCGCCAAGCCTATCGAGGAACTGATGGCTGAGCTTCGACGAAGCGCGCGTTGAGGGTGGGACCGGGTCCCTCAGTCCAAGCCTTGTTTCCGTCTTGAAACATCATTGCGATCATTGAGGTCTGGTCGCACGAAATGTGACCATATTTCAAAGCTTCACCACCAGCTAGGCGCGCGCAGGACACACTGGTGCGCGCTTTATCACACATAGTCCTTTGATAACGCCGGGGGCGTTGCTATGCGGGACGACCCGTCAGGAGCGGCGACCCCCAGCGTTTGCGTCGCATTCGGTGCGACCTGATTGCAACTCGTCTTCCGTGGGCCGAATGACCCTTTCCGTGCTTCTCTATGGGCTGGCCGCCGCCGCGCTCGATCCCGCCAACGCCGCCGTGGCCGCCCCGCAGCTCTCCGCGTCTCCGGCCGCCGAGGAGCAGAAGCAGGCGGCGCCGAAGGACGATGGTTCCAACGAGGTCGAGGGTGTGGTGATCCAGGCCGACCCCCGCGGCAAGGTCGAGGGCGACATCAAGCCGGATATCGAGCTGAACGAGGCCGAGATCCAGAGCTTCGGCGCGACCAGCATCGGCGAACTGCTGACCATGCTGACGCCCCAGACGACCAGCACCCGCGGCCGCGACAGCAGCAGCGGACCGGTGCTGCTGGTCAATGGCCGCCGCATCTCGGGCTTCCAGGAGATCCAGGGCATTCCGCCCGAGGCGATCGAACGCTTCCAGATTCTGCCTGAGGAAGTCGCGCTCAGCTACGGCTACAAGGCCGACCAGCGGGTCGTGAACATCATCCTGAAGAAGAACTACAACGCCCTGCAGACCCAGGCGGCGGCGACCGTGGCGACCGATGGCGGCCGCACCGCGCCCAGCGCCGGCGGCAACCGCGTCCATATCGACGGCGATAAGCGCTGGAACGTCGACGTCCAGCTGTCGCACGAGCCTTATCTGCTGGAGCGGGATCGCGACATCGTGCGGTCTCCGAACGGTCAGCCCTATGATCTGACGGGCAATATCGCGGGCGTCGGCGGCGCCAGCATCGCGGGGCTGTCCAGCCTGACCGGCGGAGCGGTGACCTTCGCCGGCGTTCCGAGTTCGGCCGCGACGGGGCGCGCCAGCCTCGCCGACTACGCGGCGTTGGCCAACAGCTACAACACAGGCGACCTGACCCGCGATCGGTCGCTGATCTCCAAGTCGGACAAGGCCACGCTGCGCGGCGCCTACAGCCGCGACCTCAACAAGCAGACCCAGCTGACGATCAGCGGCAACCTGGAAGACAGCAGCAGCCATGCGCTTCTGGGCCTGCCGGGCGTGAGCTTCACCCTGCCGGCGGGCAATCCGTTCTCGCCGTTCTCCCAGTCGGTGATCGGCTATCGCTACATCGACTCTCCGGACGCGCTGGCGCGCAATGTCGATACGCTGCGCACCCAGGTCAGCATGGCCGCCAACGGCCGGGTCAAGGACTGGCGCTGGAACCTGACGAGCGACTTGGACCGCACGGCGACCGACACCACGACGGGGCGCGGTCTGGACGCCACGGCGCTGCAGGCGGCGATCGCGGCCGGCGACCCGACCGTCAATCCCTTCGGCCCCCTGTCGTCCACCCTGTACAAGCGCGTCGCCGACGACACCGCGCACTCGGTCTCGACCTCGGCCAGCGCCGAGCTGGTGCTGAACGGCGCCCTGTTCCAGCTGCCCGCCGGCCCGCTGCAGACGACGCTCAAGGTCGGGGCCAACAGCAAGAGCCTGGACTCCAAGACCGTCCGGTCCGGCGTGACGACGACGCGGGACATCACCCGCACGACCGAAAGCGTCCAGGGCAGCTTCACCGTGCCGCTGACCAGCACGCGCCAGGACTTCCTGGCCAAGGCCGGCGACCTCTCGGTGAACTTCAATCTGGGCTATGACGACCTGTCGGACCTGGGCGGCCTGACCACCTTGGGCGGCGGGCTCAACTGGTCTCCGATCAAGAAGATCAGCTTCATCGCCAGCTACACCGACGAAGAGGGCGCGCCCTCGACCAACCAGATCAACGATCCGGTGCTGGTGACGCCGAACGTCTCGGTGTTCGACTTCACGACCGGCCAGACGGTGATCATCACCCGGACGGATGGTGGCAACCCCAACCTGCGGAACGACAATCGCCAGGTCCAGCGGCTGGGCGTGAACTTCAAGCCGTTCGAAAAGACCGAGCTGACCTTCAACGCGACCTATACCCGCGCCGAGACCAAGAACATGATCTCGTCGTTCCCGGCCATCACGCCGGACCTGGAGCGGGCGTTCCCCGAGCGCTTCACCCGCGACGCCACGGGGCGCCTGCTGGCGATCGACGCCCGGCCGGTGAACTTCGCCAGCGCCGAGAGCGAGAACATCCGCTGGGGCTTCAACCTGTTCAAGCCGATCGGCCAACCGGCGCCCGGCGCGACGGCGGGGCCGGGCGGCGGACGCATGGGCGGCGGTCCCGTCGGGGGCGGGATGCGAATGGGCGGCGGCCCCGGCGGTCCTGGCGGTGGTCCGGGCGGCGGCGGCTTCGGCGGCCCGCCTCCTGGCCTGATGCGGCCGGGTCAAGGCATGTTCCAGCTGTCTGTCTATCACACCTGGCGCCTGACCGATGAGGTGACCATCCGAAAGGGCCTGCCGGTCCTCGACCAGCTGGATGGCTCGGCGATCAACTCGCGCACCGGCCAGGCGCGGCACGAGGTCCAGATCCAAGGCGGCTACTTCAAGGACGGCCTGGGCATGCGCTTCAACGGGACCTGGAAGGACTCGACCTGGGTCAATGGCGGGGCCACCGGCGGCCAGACGCTCTACTTCTCGGACCTCGCCACGGTGGGCGTGAACTTCTTCGCCAATTTCAGCGTCCCGGCGCGGAAGAAGGCCGTGGACCGCTTCCCGATTCTGAAGGGCGCGCAGGTTTCGTTGAACTTCGACAACATCCTCGACGCCAAGCAGACGGTGCGAGACCAGAACGGCAAAACGCCGCAGGCTTACCAGCGCGATTACTTGGATCCGTTGGGCCGTACGGTGCGTATCGGCTTCCGAAAACTGCTCTAGGGTGCGCCTAGGATAGATGATCGGCGTCTCAACACGTCCTTAAGCTGTCTGTCGCACCCTGGGTTTCTGGGCGGCCGATTTGGCCGGGTCGGAGGTCGTCATGTCCATCATGACATCCAGTACGCGCCGTGCGGGCGACCACTTCGAACCTACGGATACGGACCCGCAGGTCCAGCGGCGCATGCGTGGCTATCTAGAACAGATCGACTACACCGCCTTCGCCTCGAACAAGGCGGTTCTGTCCGTCACTGTCCCGCGCGTGGAGGGCGAACAGTTCCAGCGCCTGGCCGTCGCGGCTTCGACCGCGCGGGCGCGCTGGGTGACCGAAGCCGTCGCGATGACCGACCACGGCGCGACGCTGACGGAGGCCCAGGTGGCCCGTCTGCACCATCTGCGCTCCACCTACGAGGAACTGACCTCGGTCTACGAGGCCATGCGTCGCATGGTCGAGCGTGGCTACGTCGCCTATCGCCCCATCCCGGCGTAATTTCGACCGGGTAATATTGACTCTTATTTTTGTCCGGGTAAAAGGCGCGTCCAGGAGGCGATCATGTCCGGACGCAAGGCGCTGTTGCGCGCATACAAGGAACGCAAGGTCGAGGCGGGCGTGTACGCCGTCCGTTGTCTGGCGAGCGGCGAGGTGTGGGTCGGCGCGACCCCCGACCTCTCGACGCGACAAAGCGGCGTATGGTTCAGCCTGCGTCAAGGATCGCACCGGGAGCCGACCTTGCAGGCGGCCTGGAACGCGCACGGCGCGGACGCCTTCGTCTTCGAACCGATCGAGACGGTCGACGCCGAAGGTCTGGACGCGTTCTGCCGGGCGAGCCGCCTGAAGGACCGTCGCGCTCATTGGATCGGGACGCTGAGCGCGCGGGGGCTGAACTGATGGACGAGCGTTTCGTCGTCTTCCGCGGGCCTGAGCGCGTGGCGTCTGGAACGCGCGTGGAGGCCGCCTTGGCCGCTCATGCGCTGGCGTCACAGCCTGGAGTTCTGGTGTTTGGTCCGGACGGTCGCGGAATAGACTTCGACCTGACGGGAGGGCAGGACGAGATCTCAAGGCGCTATGGGCCGGCCGAGGCTCCGCGCGGTCGCGGGCGCCCCAAGCTGGGCGTGGTCGCCCGCGAGGTCACCCTGCTGCCGCGCCACTGGGACTGGCTGGCCAGCCAGCCCGGCGGGGCTTCGGTGGCGCTGCGCAAGCTGGTCGAGGCGGCCAGCCGCGCCGCCGAGGGGCCGGACCGGGTCCGCGCCGCGCGCGAGGCGACCTATCGCTTCGCCTCGGCCATGGCGGGCGATCTTCCGGGCTTCGAAGAGGCGATGCGCGCCTTGTTCGCGGGCGACGACACGGCGTTCGAGACGCGGATCGAGGCTTGGCCGACCGATATCGCCGCGCAGCTTCGAACGTACGCCGCCGAGGCCTTCGGCCCCGATCAGCCCTCGGACTTGGCCAGCACCTCGGCCAGCAGAGCCGAATAGGCCGCGTCGAACGGCGCGCGGTCGCTGTCCGGCTTCATCGGCCACAGCGGGCGCAGCGCCGCCGTCCGCGCCGCCGCGTCGCGCAGCCACGCGGGATCGGCTTTCGCCAGGCGCGCGGCGCGCTGATCGATCTCCGTCGAGGGGCGACCGCTGTAGGCCAGCAGCGCGCGCAGCGCCCACAGCGCCTGCTCGTCCGGATTGGGCTTGGCGTCGCCCGGCAGCTGGCCTGCCGTCCAGCGCACCGCGTCGACGATCTGCCGGCGATAGCGCGCGTCGGCCCAGGTCGCCGGCGTATGGCCGAGGTTGGTGTAGAACAGTCGGCCCTTGCCGATCTGGCGCGCCCAGGTGATCGGCACGAACCACGGCCGCTTCAGCGCCATGTCGCTGAAGTCCAGCGCCTGCAGCACGCGCACCCGCGCCGGATCGTAGTCCGCGTACTGGTAGATCTCCTCCGCATAGGCGAAGCGGCGCGGCCAGGCCTGGTTCATCGGCCCTTTCGCGTCGCCCAGCGCCTGGACGGTGATCGGCGCGCCTTGCGTCCAGGGATGGCCGGCGAACTTGCCGTTGATGAAGGCGGTGTAGGGCTCGCCGGGGCCGTCATAGGGCCAGCCGGTGTCGGTGGCGCTGTGCAGCCCGACGAAGCCGCCCCGGCCGCTCTTGATCCAGTCCTGGATGGCGGCCCAGGTCGCCGGCGCGATGGGCAGGGCGCCGGTCGTGTAGAAGACCAGGACGTCGATGTCCTTCAGCGTCTCCGGGGTGATCGCGCTGGCGTCGCGGGTCGAATGGACGCTAAAGGCGCCCGACCGCGCGCCGATCTCGGCCATGGCGATCTCGGACAGGGTGGGGCCGTTGCTGGCTTTTGGCGGCATGACGGGCGCGTGCACGAAGCCGACCGACTGGTCGAGATACAGCACCCGGACCTTGCCGGCCCTGGGCGCGGCCGCGGCGGGCAGCGCGAAAGCGAGCAGCGTCGCGACGAGAACAAGCAGGCGCGTCATGTCGGTCTTTAGGCCCCCGGGTGCAGCAAATCCCAGCGGTTGCCGTACAGATCCTCGAACACCGCCACCGTACCGTAGGCTTCGTGACGCGGCTCTTCCAGGAACTTCACGCCGGCGGCGACCATGCGCGCGTGGTCGCCGGCGAAGTCGTCGGTATGCAGGAACAGCCAGACGCGGCCGCCGCCCTGGCGCCCGATCGCCTCGGCCTGATCGCCGATGGCGCGGGCCAGCAGGAAGTTCGTTCCATCGGTTCCAGGCGAGACCACCACCCAGCGCTTGCCGCCGCCCATGTCGGTGTCCTCGACCAGGTCGAAGCCCAGCTTGCCGACATAGAAGGCGATGGCCTCGTCATAGTCGGCGACCAGCAGGGACACGAGGGCGACGCGACGGGCCATGGGCGACTCCTTGAACAGGAGTCGCTTCTAGCACGCGGCGGACTAGCCGCCGCTATAGCCGCCGATGATCGGCAGGATCTCGCCGGTGATGTAGCTGGAGGTCTGGGGCGAGGCGAGGAAGACATAGGCCGGGGCGATCTCCTCCGGCTGGGCCGGGCGCTTCATCGGCGTCTGGCTGCCGAACTTGGCGACCTGCGAAGCGAGCTTGTCGGCGGGATTCAGCGGCGTCCAGACAGGGCCGGGGGCCACGGCGTTCACCCGGATGCCCTTGTCGACCAGATGGGTCGCCAGCGACCGGGTGAAGGCGTGGATGCCGCCCTTGGTCATCGAGTAGTCCAAGAGGTCCTTGTTTCCCAGCAGGCCGGTGACCGAGCCGGTGTTGATGATCGCGCCGCCCTTGGGCAGGTGCTTCACCGCCGCCTTGGCCATGTGGAAATAGCCGTAGAGGTTGGTCTTCAGCGTCCGGTCGAAGTGCTCGGCCGTCAGGTCCTCGAAATCCGTGACGTGCTCCTGAAAGGCGGCGTTGTTGACCAGCACGTCGAGCCGGCCGAACGCCTCGACGGTCTTTTCGACAGCGGCCTTGGCGTAGGCCGGGTCGGCCACGTCGCCGGGCAGCAGGATGGCGCGGCGGCCCTCCATTTCGACCGCAAGGCGGGTGGCCTCGGCGTCCTTGTCCTCGCTGAGATAGGCGATGGCCACGTCGGCGCCTTCGCGGGCGAAAAGCACCGCCACGGCGCGACCGATGCCGCTGTCGGCGCCGGTGATCAGGGCGACCTTGCCCTCGAGCTTGCCCGAGCCCTTGTAGAAGGGGGCGTCGTACATCGGCGCGGGATCCAGGCGGTATTCGTCGCCAGGCTTGCTCTGGTGCTGCTCGGGGAAGGGCGGAGCGGGGTAGGGGCGGGCGCCGGCCTGCATGGCCTCGGACTTTTCCTCGTCCTTCGGCTGGAAGGAGCGTTCTTCCTGGGCGTCCAGCGGCGCCTGGATGGCGCGTTCGGCGTCGGCGGCGCGATCGCCGGCCTGTTCGAATTGCGGCGTTTGGGTCTCGGCCATGGCTGCCTCCTGAAGGTGAGCCCGGAAAACCACTGGCGTCGCGCGATGTTCCAACCGTGACCGAAAGCGGTTGCCCGCGCGGAGGGCTTCAGCCACCTTGCGCGCCTTCTTTGACATTGGTGATCTCCATGCCGCGCGACGCGGCCTTAACGGCGCTTCCTCAGGAGCGGCCGCGCGGCCCCATCCTTACCGACCTGATCGAACTGCTCCGCCTGGCGGGGCCGGTCGTGCTGTCGCGCCTGGGCATCATGGTCATGGGCCTGACCGACGCGATCGTGGTCGGCCACTACTCGGCCCAGCAGCTGGGCTTCCACGCCATGGCCTGGGCCCCATCGTCGATCTTCGTGACCATGAACGTCGGCCTGCTGGTCGGGGTTCAGGTGATGACCGCCCGCGCGATCGGCGCCGGCAAGCGTCACGAGACGGGGGCGGTGCTGCGGCGTGGCCTGACCTACAGCCTGTGGCTCGGGCTCGGCGGGATGGCGCTTCAGGCGCTGCTGGGCCCGTTTTTCCTGCATAGCCTGGGCCTGAAGGACGGTCTTGCCGACGGCGCGACCTTGCCGCTGATCGTGTTCGCGCTGTCCCTGCCGCTCTATTCGGTCTCGGTGGTGCTGACCTTCTGGCTGGAGGGGCTGGCGCGGCCTACCCCGGGGGCGGTGATGATGTGGCTGGCGAACCTGGTGAACCTGGCGGCCAACCTGCTCCTGGTGCCCGGGACCTTCGGCCTGCCGGCGCTGGGGGCCACGGGCGGCGCCTGGTCGACCTTCGCCGCGCGGCTTGCGCTTCTGGCGGCCCTGGCGATCTATGTGCTGCGGATGAAGGAGGCCCGCGCGCTGGGCGTGTTCGACAAGCCGGCGCGCGATCGACCCGCCGAGATCGAGCAGCGCCGGATCGGCTATGGCGCCGGCGCGTCGAACTTCTTCGAGGTCTCGGCCTTCGCCGGCATGAACCTGGTGGCCGGCTGGATCGGCGCCCTGGCCGTCGCGGCGTGGGCGGTGGTGCTGAACGTGGCGGCGATCATCTTCATGATCCCGCTGGGCGTGGCTTCGGCGACGGCGGTGCAGGTTGGGCGAGCCTATGGCGCGCGGGACCCCGCCGGCATGACCCGCGCCGGCTGGATCGCCTTCAGCGTGATCGCGGTGATCGGCGTCGCGGCCGCGCTGCTGCTCTATCCGACCCGCCACTGGGTGGCCCTGGCCTATACGACCGATCCGGCGGCGCTGGAGCTGATCCTGCCAGCCCTCGTTTTGACCTGCTTCTTCCTGGCCCCCGACGCGGTGCAGGTGGTGGCGGCCCAGGCGTTGCGCGCACGCGGCGAGGTGTGGGTCCCGACCATCACCCACCTGATCAGCTACGCGCTGGTCATGGGCCCTCTGGCCTGGTGGTTGGCGATCCCGCGCGGCATGGGCCTGAACGGCGTGGTGCTGTCGGTGATCGTCACCAGCTTCCTGGCGGCCGGCTTCCTGTTGGCGCGGTTCAGGATCCTGGACCTGCGGGATCGGAAGCTGGCGGAGGAGGAGGGGGCCTAGGCCCCCAGGATCCAGCCTTCCTCGGTCTCCGCGACCGCCAGCGCCTCCTCGTCCAGACCCTTCGGCGCGGCGAAGGCGGCGGCCAGCTTGCCGGCCTCGTCCAGCTTGGCGAAGTGCTCGGCCAGCTCGCGCACCTGGGCCAGGTCCTTGACCTCGCCCGGGGCCGGGACGGCTTTCAGCAGCGACGGATAGACCTCGGCCACGACGACGTCGACGCCCTCGAGATCGGCCTCGGTCAGGGCCTTGAAGCCCGTCTCGAACGGCCAGACGCGCACCGCCTCGCCGCGCGCGTCCTTCAGGCGTCGCGCGGCCGGGATGCCGACGATCGCCTGACCGCCGACCGAGCCGTTGTAGTAGAGCTTCCAGATCGAGTGCGCGCCTTTCGCGGCCTTGTCGGCCTGGCGGAACTCGGGAAGGTCGTCGGGGCCGTGCTCGCGCACCCGCTTGGGTTGCAGTGTCGTCAACGCGTCCTTGGGCGGGCAGCCCCAGAACGGGAAGGGGCCGCCGGTCAGGCGCCGGTTGATCTCCGAACCGACGCCGAAGCGGTTGTTGGTGTTGTCGGCCTTGTCCTTGACCATCTTGGCCAGCTGGTCCCAGACCGCGCGCCAGGGCTTGTCGCCGGGCAGGGCCAGCGCCTTGGCCAGGCCGCGCGGGAAGCCCAGCGGGAAGTCGAAGCCGACCAGGGCCCGCTCGCCGCGCTTCTTCAGGTCGTCGAGGATGGCGGTCAGGCGCGTTTCGGCCTCGGCGCGGGTGGCCGGATTGTAGCTCTCGAAGCCGAGGCGGAAGCGCACGTCGCGCTTGAGCACGCCGATCCAGATGGAGTCCGCGCCCGTGCTCGGCTTGGCCGCGGCGCTCCAATCCACGATCACATAGGCGCTGAACAGACGCGACACGGCAGCCGGCTCCGAAAGAGAAACGAAGTGGCGCTTCTACTCTTCCGGGAGCCGCGCGGCCAGATCATCAAAGCGCTTGACGCGCGGATATCAGGCCGCGTCGCGGATCTTGGCGGTCGGGCCGATCGGACGGCCGTTGCGGGCGAACCAGCGGATCGGCGGCTCGCACGACGGGCCCAGGGCCGCGCGGACGATGGCCGGCGGACGGCGCTCCTCCGGGGTCATGAACAGGCCGTTGGTCTTCAGCTTCAGCCCAGCCGCCTTGTGGGCGCCCAGCATGGTCAGCGGCACGGCCAGGACGAGGCCCATCAGGATCGGCGCGGTCGAGGTGAAGAGGTCAGGCGTGAACCAGAAGACACTCGCCAGGACGACGCCCGTGACGCTGATCCAGCCCATGGCGGCCGAGGCCTCCTTGAAGCTGACCTTGTCCGCGTCGCGGCGCTGGGTGGCCCAGCCGCCGACCTTGCCGGCCAGGATTTCGACGATGGCGCGGGTCTGGGTGAACATCAGCATCGGCGCGACGAGCGCCGACAATAGCATCTCGATCGCCAGGCCGGCGGCGATGCGGCGCTTGCCGCCAAAGCCCTTGACCTCGGCCTTGCGGTTCAGGACGAGGATCGCGCCCAGGATCTTGGGGCCGAACAGCAGCACGAAGGTGATGATCATGGCCCAGGCGGTGGCCTGGATCTCGCGCCAGTCGATCAGGGCGTGCGCGGCGGCTTGCAGGTCGGCCATGGTGAAGGCCGCCTTCTTCAGCTCGGGCATCAGGGCGCGCGAGGTGATACCGGCCGTCAGGGCGATGAACCACAGCGGCGACAGGGCGTAGCTCAGCACGCCGATCACCAGGTGCAGGCGGCTCATCCAGTGCAGGCCCGGCAGGCCGACCAGCGGCATGTGCTGGATGTTGCCTCGGCACCAGCGACGATCGCGGGTGGCGAAGTCGAGCAGGTTCGAGGGGCTCTCCTCGTAGGAGCCCTCCAGGTACGGGGCCAGGTGCACGCTCCAGCCGCCGCGGCGCAGCAGGGCGCTTTCCAGGGCGTCGTGGCTCATCACCTCGCCGCCGAAAGGCTTGGGACCGGCCAGGTGCGGCAGGCCGCAGGTCTCGGCGAAGGCGCGGGTGCGGACGATGGCGTTGTGGCCCCAGAAGGAGCTCTCCGTGCCCGACCACCAGGCCAGGCCGGTCCAGGCGACGCGGCCGTACAGGCGCGTGGCGAACTGCAGGGTGCGGGCGAAGATCGTCTGGCCGTTGATGATCATCGGCATGGTCTGGATCAGGCCGGCGCCCGGGTGACGCTCCATGGCGTCGGCCAGGCGCACCATCGCCTCGCCGGTCATCAGGCTGTCGGCGTCCAGGACCAGCATGTGCTCGTAGGCGCCGCCCCAGCGGCTGACCCAGTCGGCGATATTGCCGGCCTTGCGGCCCGTGTTTTCCTTGCGGACGCGGTAGTAGACGTTGCTGTGCGCCTCGCGGCGGAAGCGGGCGAAGCAGGCCTGCTCGGCCAGCGCCACCTGGGCGTCGCGGGTGTCGCTGAGCACGAAGATGTCGAAGTGCCGGCTCATGCCGGTCTCGGCCAGCGAGGCGTCCATGGCGCGCAGGCGGGCGAAGACGGCGGCGGCGTCCTCGTTGTGCACTGGCATCAGGATGGCGGTGCGCGTGTGCAGCTTCGGCATCGGCTTTTCGGTGTCGATGCCCAGCGGATCCTTGGGCTTGCCCAGCAGGATGACAAAGCCGGCCACGGCCGTGCAGAACCACAGCGACAGGGCCAGGAACAGCGGCGCCAGCAGGGTCAGGACGATGGCCTCGAGACGGGTCACGCCGCCCAGGGCGATGGTGTCGAAGGTGGCCTTCCAGCCGGCGCAGCCCATGACGATGGTCGAGAGCGCGATGATCCAGCGGCGCATCGACATGCTGGCGACCAGCGCGGCGGCGCGGCGCGGACCGCCTTGCCAGAAGCCCAGCGGCTGGACCGGCATGGCCAGCGGCGCCTCGGTGGGGATCTCGACGGTGTCCCGCCGCTGCACGACCTGATCGAGGGACACGCTCGTGGAGGTGCGCACGTCGAAGAGGGCGGAACGATCGCTCATATCGTCAGATCTCGGACTTTTTCCGGCGAACCGGGCTCTCTCCGCGCGTTTCGCCGTCTGAGCTCTTTCAGCGACCTCGCGGGTCCGCTAGGGAACCGGGTGTGCGCTTGAGGGATTCATGACGACGAGGGTCGGCGTGGAGAAGCGCCAACGACGCACACAGTAAAACCTTGATCACAAATTCGCTACCAGAAATCACGCCGATTTCGCAGTTGCGAGAAAATACACTGACCGCGCGCCGCGCGAGCGATGCTCGCCTTCTAGGGGAAATTGGCTAAGATGATGAATTGCTGGCGTTTCTTGGTTTTGGCCGGCGTTCTGGCGCTTGCGGCCTGCGGCGATCGGTCCGAGACCTCGCCCGCGAAACCCGCGGCGGTTGAGGCCGTACCATCGACCGAGGCGCTGCCGGCCTATGACGCTCAAGGCGTTATCGCCAGCCTGGATGGTCAGATTCTCACGCTCGATCACGACGGCGCGAGCGCGGCGGGGCTGAATCCTGGTCGCGACCAATTCAAGGTCTATGCGGACGTGCTGGCCGAGGCGCCGATCACCCCCGGCGCGCGGGTGAAGTTCCAGTTCAAGAAGGCGCCAACGGGGCTCGAGGTGTCGAAGCTCGAGCCCCGCGACTAGGGCCTTAGCTCAGCTTCACCAGCATCTTGCCAAGGTTCTCGCCCGAGAACAGCTTCAGGAAGGCGTCGGGCGCGCGCTCCACGCCTTCCTCGACGGTCTCCTTCCAGGTGATTTTGCCGGCCTTGATCCACTCGGCCATGTCCTTGGCGAACTGCGGGAACATGTCGGCGTGGTTGGAGACGATGAAGCCCTCCAGGCGCAGGCTCTTGCCGACGGCCAGGATGATGTTCGACGGCCCCTCGGGCTTAGCGGTCTCGTTGTACTGCGAGATCATCCCGCACAGGGCGAAACGGGCGAACGGACGGGCCGAGTTGATCGCCGCCTCCAGGTGCACGCCGCCGACGTTCTCGAAATAGACGTCGATGCCCTTGGGCGCGACCTTGGCCAGCTCGGCCACTACGTCGGGCGTGGCCTTGTAGTCGATCACGTGATCGACGCCGATCGACTTCAGGAACGCGACCTTCTCCGGCCCGCCGGCCGAGCCGATCACGGTGTGGCCCTTCAGCTTGGCGATCTGACAGACGACCGAGCCGACCGCGCCGGCCGCGGCCGACACGAAGACGACGTCGCCTTCCTTCAGCGCCGCGATGCGCAGCAGGCCGACATAGGCCGTCAGGCCGGGCATGCCGACCACGCCCAGGAAGGCCTGGGGCGGAATGCCGTGGGTCTCAATCTTGGTGATGGCGCCCAGGCCGCCGGCCGCCAGCGCCTTGGGCGAGGCGTTATAGGCCTCGCGCCAGCCGAACATCGAATTGACGATGTCGCCCGGCTTGAAGTCGGGATCATTGGACGCGATGACCTCGCCGATCGCGCCGCCTTGCAGGGCGTGGCCCAGCTGGAACGGCGGCACATAGCTGGGACGGTCGTACATCCGGCCCCGCATATAGGGGTCGACCGACATCCACAGGTTCCGGACCTGGATTTCGTCAGGGCCCGGCGCGGGCAGCTCGACCGTGGCCAGTTCGAAGTCCGAGGCCTTGGGCAGGCCGACGGGACGGCTCTTCAGTCGGATTTCGCGCGACGTGGTCATGATCTTCCCTCCCTTGGCAGGGCCAAGTGTTGTGAATTTAAACGAATGTTTATCGCGTCCTTAGGGAAGGCTCCAGTGCTTCTATGCGGTCGCGAAGCAGAGTAGACAGCGCGCCATGACCCAGACTCTGAAAGCGGGCGTCGTCGGCGCCGGGGTGTTCGGCGGCTACCACGCCAAGAAGTACGCGGAGTTGCCGGATGTGACGCTGGCGGCCGTGTTCGACGTCGACCTCGCGCGGGCCGAAGCGCTGGCCGGGCCGCTGGGCGCCAAGGCCTTCGACGACATGGACGCCTTCCTGGCCGCCGTCGACGTGGTCACCGTGGCGACGCCGGCGGTGCACCACGCCGGGGCGGCGCTCGCGGCGCTGAAGGCGGGCAAGCCGGTCTATTCGGAGAAGCCGCTGGCCGTGACGCCCGAGGACGCCGACAAGATGGTCGTCGCCGCCGCCAAGGCCGGCGTGCCGCTGGCCTGCGGTCACCAGGAACGCGTGGTGTTCCAGGCGATGGGCCTGCTGGATATCCCCGAACAGCCGCTGCGCCTGGAGGCGGTGCGTCGCGGCACGCCCTCTGACCGCAACCTCGACGTCTCGGTCGTGCTGGACCTGATGATCCACGACATCGATCTGGCCCTGGCGCTCTGCGACGGCGAGCCGGTGGCGGTGGAAGGCGAGGGGGCGATCACCCGTTCGACCTCTCTGGACTGGGTCAAGGCCGAGGCGACCTTCGACAACGGCTTCACCGCCGTGTTCGACAGCTCCCGCGTGGCCGAGGCGCGCGAGCGGACCATGAAGGTCGTCTATCCGTCGGGCGAGGTCGAGATCGACTTCCTGACCCGCGCCTTCCGCAACACGACGCCCTATCCGCTGATCGAGAACTTCACCGAGACGCCGGCCGGCAAGGACCCCCTCGGCCTGTCGGTGGCCGGCTTTCTCGCCGCCGTGCGCGGCGAGGCGCCTAGACCCGTGGTGACGGGGCAAGAAGCGGCCAGGGCGCTCGACCTGGCGCTCGCGGTGGAGCAGGCGGTGGACGGCTAGTCGTCCAGGTCGAACGGCAGCTCGTTCTGGTCGCTGGGGGTCTCGCGACGCGCCTTGGAGACCGGCTTGTAGACGGGTTCTGGCGGCGGCGGAGATGGCTCCGGCAAATCTTCATCGTCGTCCCAGGGGGGATCGTCGAACATGTCCGGCTCGTCCGATCGGGCGCGCGCCGGCGCCGGGCGCGCCACCTGATCGAACGAGGAGTGCCGCGCCGATGGCGAGGGCGTCGGCGGGGCGGCAGCGGGCTCCGCTGCGGCGAACATCTCTTCGTCCGCCTCCTCCTCCTCGAAAGCGTCAAGGGCGGGCGGCGGCGCCGTCCGAGCTGGCTCGGGCTGTGGCGGCGGCGCCGTGACCGCGACGGGCGCGGCCTTGTCCGGACGCGGCGGCAGCGGCCGACGGACGATGGCCTCGCAACGGGCCAGCCAGCGGTTGGCTTCCTGCACCAGCTCGCCGGCCGAGCGGCTTTCGCGGCGCTGCTCGTCGCCCGGCGCCCAAAGCTCGAGCGTGAAGTCCGGATGGCGCGGGTCGTCGAAGACGAGGCGCAGGGTGACGGTGTCGGCCTGGGGCGACATGTGGTCGATGGCGCGGCGGCCTTCGCCCCGGAAGACCCGGCCCATCACATGGTTGTCGACCAGTAGTTCGGCGCCGGTCAGCTCGTCCAGGCGATAGACCAGGCACCAGCCGCCGCGGTCCCAGGTCACAGCCAGAAGATTGGTCGAGAAGGAGAAGCCCGCGCCACGGCCGCGTCCGCGCGCGACGATCACGCCCTCGGGCTCGCTCTTGAGCACATTGCGCAGGGCCCGGCGGATCCGCCGGTCCTCGTCGCCGTACCAGATGGCGAAGCTACCCATGAACGTCACCGCCGTGCCGGCGATGGCCACGAACAGCAAAAGACGCGCGAGTTCGCTCATGCGCGCCAGACTAGCGGCGCTTGCGATTCCCGCCCAGAGGGGCGGCCAAAGGGGCGGAAACTCGCATCAGATCCGGAAGTGGCCGACGACCGGCACGTGGTCTGACGGCTTTTCCTTGTCGCGCTCGTCGCGGTGGATGACCACGTTTTCGAGGCGGTCGGCCGCTTGCGGCGAAAGCAGCAGGTGATCGATGCGGATCCCCAGGTTCCGCTGCCAGGCGCCGGCCTGATAGTCCCAGAAGGTGTAGCCGCCCGGCGCGCCGTCGGCCTGCATGTAGGCGTCGGACAGGCCCAGGTTCTTCAAGGCGCGGAAGGCGGCGCGGCTTTCGGGGCGGAACAAGGCGTCGCCCAGCCAGGCGTCGGGATTGGCGACGTCCTGGGCCTCGGGGATGACATTGTAGTCGCCGGCGATGACCAGCGGCTCCTCGAAGGCCAGCAGGCCTTGGGCGTGGGCGTGCAAGCGGCGCATCCAGGCCAGCTTGTAGTCGAACTTCTCGGTTCCGATCGGATTGCCGTTGGGCAGGTAGATGCCGGCGACGCGGAAGGGCGTCGGCGCGCCGATCACCGCCTCGACATAGCGGGCCTGCTCATCCACCTCGTCCTCTGACAGGAACGGCAGGCCCTTGCGGACGTCCTCGACCGGGAACTTCGAGAGCAGGGCGACGCCGTTATAGGTCTTCTGGCCGTGGACGACGACGTTGTAGCCCAGGCGTTCGAAGGCCTCGGACGGGAACTTCTCGTCGACGCACTTGATCTCCTGCAGCACCGCGACGTCGGGCGCCTCGGCCTCGAACCAGCCCAGAACGCGCTCCAGGCGGGCGTTGACCGAATTGACGTTCCAGGTGGCGATGCGCATCGAGAGCTCCAGACTTGAGTCCGGAAGCTAGGGCCCCAGGCGGAGCGGCTCAAGCGCTGCTTGGCGTTTGATTCAGACCCGATCAACCGAGGTTGTTGCCCGTGTCATCCCGGCCGAAGCGAAGCACTCCCTGGGTCCCGGATAGCCTCTGCGAGGCTTCCGGGATGACAGGAGTTATGAGCTGTGAACCCTGGAGCTCGCCGAGCTTAGATCGAGAAGCTGACGCCGCAGCCGCAGCTGGACTTTGCGTTGGGGTTGCGCACCCGGAACTCCGCGCCGGCCAGTTCGTCGACGAAGTCGATCTCCGAGCCCTTCAGCAAGGCCAGGGACACCACGTCCACCAGGGCCGCGGCCCCGTCGCGCTCGACCTTCAGATCGTCTTCCTCGGCGGTGTCGACTAGGTCGAAGCGGTACTGGAAGCCCGAGCAGCCGCCACCGTCCACCGCGATGCGCAGCATCAGCGGGCGGCCTTCGCTCTCGCCAATGGCCTTGATCCGACGAGCGGCGTTTTCGGAAAGCGTTAAGTCTGTTTGGGTCATGGCTGTGGAAAAGTCACCTTCGCCCTATATGAGGGTGTCGCGGCCTCTTCGGAAGGGGCCAAATCGACCAACGCGATAAAGGCGGTTTATGTCTCAGGTCCCGTACTTCGTCCCGCGCGCGCCGTACGCCGAAGATCCGTTCAAGTCGAAGGGCCGTCGCTTCAAGGAAGACGAGAGCCGCACCCGGACCCCGTTCGCCCGCGATCGCGACCGCATCATCCATACCTCGGCCTTCCGCCGCCTGAAGGAGAAGACCCAGGTCTTCGTGGCGCACGAGGGCGACAACTTTCGCACCCGCCTGACCCACTCGCTGGAAGTGGCGCAGGTGGCGCGCTCGCTGGCGACGGCCCTGGGCCTCGACAGCGATCTGGCCGAGACCATCGCCCTGGGCCACGACCTGGGCCACCCGCCGTTCGGCCATGCCGGCGAGGACGAGCTTGAGATCCAGATGCGCGACTACGGCGGTTTCGACCACAACGTCCAGACGTTCCGGGTCGTGACCGAGCTGGAGCATCGCTATCCGGACTTTCTGGGTTTGAACCTGACCTGGGAGACCCTGGAAGGGATCATCAAGCACAACGGCCCGGTGACCAATAAGCTGGGCAAGCCGTCCTGGAAGGCGATCTCCAAGTACGACAACGAATACGAGCTGGGCCTGGACAGCTGGGCCTCGGCCGAGGCCCAGGTGGCGGCCCTGGCCGACGACATCGCCTACAACAACCACGACGTGGACGACGGCGTGACCGCCGGTCTCTTCACCCTGGACGAGCTGATGGACGTGCCGCTGATCGGCCCGATCCTGTTCGCGGTGAAAAGCGAGCGGCCCGACCTCGACCCGCGCCTCACCCACCTGGAAGCCGTGCGCCGCATGATCGGGGCGATGGTCGACGACGTGATGGGCGAGACCCTGCAGCGCGCCGCCGCCAGCGGCGTCCAATCGGCCGACGACGTGCGGGCCCTGGACCACGCCCTGGTCGCCTTCTCGCCGGACATGGCCGAGGACCTGGCCCGCCTGCGCTCGTTCCTCTACGAGCGCATGTACCGCCACTGGCGCGTCAATCGCACGCGCAGTCAGGCCCGCCGTATTCTCGGCGAAATGTTCGCGCTATTCCTCAAGGAGCCGGAGGTCCTCCCGACCTACTGGTTCGCCAAGTCGCAGAACCGCGACGAAGCGGGCAGGGCGCGCGTGGTGTGCGACTACATCGCGGGCATGACCGACCGTTTCGCGATAGAAGAGCACCGCAAGCTGTTTCATCTCGACGTCTGGAACTAGGCTTCCTGAGCTTCGGGGCGGAGCGGCTGGGCGAGTTCGCCTCATCCGCATTCACGCGGCGCGAATGCTTCTGGGACGGCGCGGGCTTGGGGTAACCTAAAGGCCGGCGCGTCCGATTCGAGGCCTTCGATCCGCGCCCCGAGTTTTTGGAGCTTAGCCTAAGATGTCCGATCCGCACCGCGGGGCCTATACGCCGCCCACCGACGCGCCTCTGTCGTTCGACGCGCGTCAGCCCGTGCGCGGCGCGCGCCCGCTGCCCATGACCCTGATCATCAGCGCGGTGGTGCTGGTCACCCTGGTGGTCGGCGTGGCCCTGGTCTATCGCGGCGGCATCCGCGACCCGAATGCCCCGCCGCCCGCGGTCGGGACGCAGGTCGCTGAGATGAAGGCTCCGCCGCCGGCCAACAGCCAGCCGCAGGACCCGGCCGCCGGCCTGCAGATCTATCACAGCGAGGATGCCCAGCCCTCGGCGACCTTCGCCGCGCCGCCCGAGACGCCGCAGCCGCGTCCGGCCGTTCCGCTGCCGACCGCGCCGGTGCAGACCGCCGCCCTGCCGCCGGCCAAGCCCGCCGCCGCCGCGCCGACCATCGAGTCGCTGGCGACCGACGCCGTGGCGCCCAAGCCCGCGCCGAAGCCTGTCCAGGTCGCGGCCGCCACCCCCGCGCCGAAGCCCGTCGCCGCCGCGCCCAAGCCCGCCGCGACCGCGACGGGTCCCGCCTCGGTGCAGATCGGCGCGCTGTCCTCGCCGGCCCTGGCCGACAAGGCCTGGACCGACGCCGTGCGTCTGGCCCCCGGCCTCGCCGCTGGCAAGGGCAAGAAGGTCGAGGCCATCGACAAGAACGGCGCCACCCTCTACCGCACCTCGGTCACCGGCTTCCCGAACCGCGAAGCCGCCAAGGCCTTCTGCGAGGCGATCTCCGCCTCGGGCAAGTCCTGCTTCGTCAAATGAGCCTGCTGATGGGCGCCTCTTCCGCCGCCATTCTCGGCTGCGCCGGGACCACGCTGACGGCTGAGGAGGCCGCTTTCTTCAGGGACGTGAAGCCCTGGGGCTTCATCCTGTTCAAGCGCAACATCGCCGACCCGAACCAGGTGCGCGCCTTGACGGCCGCCCTGCGCGAGACGGTGGGGCGGCCCGACGCGCCGATCCTGATCGACCAGGAGGGCGGCCGCGTCGCCCGCCTGCAGCCGCCGCACTGGCGGACCTATCCGCCCGGCCGCGCCTATGGCGAGCTGGTCGCCAACGATCCGCTGGTCGCGCGTGAAGTCACCCGTCTTGGCGCGCGACTGATCGCCCACGACCTGCATGCCCTCGGCATCAACGTCGACTGCGTGCCGGTCTTGGACGTGCCCGACCCGCAAGGCCATGAGATCATCGGCGACCGCGCCTATGGCGACACGCCCGAGCAGGTGGCGACCCTGGGCCGCGCGGCGGCCGAAGGGCTGCTGGCCGGCGGCGTCCTGCCGATCATCAAGCACATCCCCGGCCACGGCCGCGCAATGGCCGACAGCCACCTGGAGCTGCCGGTCGTCAAGGCCAAGCTGGACGAGCTGGACGCCCGCGACTTCGCGCCGTTCCGGGTGCTGTCCGACATGCCGATGGCGATGACGGCCCACGTCGTCTACACGGCCATCGACCGTAAGAACCCCGCGACCACCTCGAAGAAGGTGATCAAGAAGATCATCCGCGACTCCATGGGCTTCGACGGACTTCTGATGAGCGACGACCTGTCGATGAAGGCGCTGTCGGGAGACTTCAAGCAGCGCGCCAAGGACAGCCTGTCGGCTGGCTGCGACGTCGTCCTGCACTGCAATGGCGACATGGCCGAGATGAAGGCCGTGATGTCGGGAGTCGGCAAGATGTCCAAGGAGGCCCGCCGGCGGGCCCAGGCGGTCATGAACCGCCTGGTCAAGGTTCCCGAGCCCCTCGACGTCGCCGAGGCCCGGGCCCGCTTCGACGCGGCGTTTGACGGAAAGTACGCTTGAGCACGGGCTTTCAGCCCACATTCGACTTCGAGGCCGCCAACGAGGCGGCCGAAGACGGCGCCGCGCTGGTCATCGACATCGACGGCTACGAAGGCCCGCTGCACGTGCTGCTGGCGCTGGCCCGTAACCAGAAGGTCGATCTGCTGCAGCTGTCGATCACGCGCCTAGCCGAGCAGTATCTGGCCTTTGTTCAGCAAGCCCGCCGCGTGCGCTTCGCCCTGGCGGCCGACTATCTCGTGATGGCCGCCTGGCTGGCCTACCTCAAGTCCCGCCTGCTGCTGCCCAAGCCCGAGCAGCCGAAGGCCGAGGAGCCGCCGGCCGAGGAGATGGCGGCCCAACTGGCCTTCCGCCTGGCCAAGCTGGACGTCATGCGCAAGGCCGTCGAGGCCCTGAAGGAGCGGCCTATCCTGGGCCAGGACGTCTTCATGCGCGGCGACCCTGAGGCGGTGAAGATCGTCTCCTCGACGCGGCTGGAAGGCGACCTCTACGGGCTGATGAGCGCCTATATCGAGCAGCGCAAGCGCGAGCACAGCCGCCACTACGCCCCGCGCCCGCCGACCGCCTATCCGCTGGAAGACGCCCGCGATCGCCTGCGCGGCCTGTTGCCGAAGATGGAGGACTGGACGGTCCTGTCGTCGGTCGCCCCGATCGAGCAGGCGCTGGAGGACGACGATGGGCCCACGCCCGCCTCGTACCTGGCCTCGACGCTTTCGGCCTCGCTGGAGCTGGTCAAGGAAGGCGTGCTGGAGGCGCGCCAGCTTGAGCATTTCAAGGACATCTACTTGCGCGCGCGGGCCGAGCCGCTGGAGGCGGACGCGTGAACTCGCCCATGACTCCGACCTCCCCGGCGAATGCCGGGGCCCAGATCGAGCCCACGGCCGTCCCGCGAGAAGGCGAGGCGTTTTCCGCGTCATACCAGACCGCCCAGTGTGAATCTGGGCCCCGGCATTCGCCGGGGAAATCGGCTATGGGGGAGGCATGACCACCGAGCTGGATCCTCTCTTCGTCGAGCGCTGCATCGAGGCCCTGCTGTTCGCGGCGGCCGAGCCGCTGAGCGACGTCGACCTGGCCAAGCGCCTGCCGGAAGGCGCGGACATCGCCGCCGGGATCGCCAGCCTGCGCGCGCGCTACGCGGGCAGGGGGATCGAACTGGTCGAGGTGGCCGGGCGCTGGCGGTACCAGACGGCCCATGATCTGGCCTTCCTGATGACGGAGGAGCGCGAAGAGCCGCGCCGGCTTTCCAAGGCCGCCCAGGAAACCTTGGCCATCGTCGCCTATCACCAGCCGGTCACGCGGGCCGAGATCGAGGCTGTGCGGGGCGTCCAGGCCAGCCGGGGCACGCTGGACGTGCTCTTGGAGCTGGGCCTGATCCGGATGCGGGGACGTCGCCGCACGCCCGGCCGCCCGGTGACCTTCGGCACCACCGACGCGTTCCTGGAGCACTATGGTCTCGCCTCGCTGGCCGACCTGCCGGGAATCGCCGAGATGAAGGCCGCGGGCCTTCTGGAGATGAACCTGCCGCCGGGGTTCAACGTACCGGATCCGCTGGGCTTGCGCGCGGCCGGCGACGAGGAGGATCCGCTGGAACTGGACGACGGCGAGACGCCGGAGTTCGCCCAGGACTTCCTGGGCGAACCGGAAAAGGCGGACGGCTGAGGCGCCTGTCTAGGCCAGGATGTCGGCGACCAGGCCCGTCTGGCCCTTCTTGCCGATGTCGTTCTGGACCTGCTGCTTGATCATGTCCTGGATCTTGTCCTCGATCTTCTTGCGATCTTCCGTGGACATCGCCTTCACCTGTTCCTCGGTGACGCCGAGCTTGGCCAGGATCATCGCCCGCATCTTCTCGGCGGGCGACTTGGACTGGAACTTCAGGAATTCGTCCTTGGCCGACGGTTCGCCGATGGACGAAGACGCGGACGTGGATGCGGAGACGCCGGCATAGGCGTAGGGCGACGAGTAACCGACCGAGGAAATCGACATGTGATGTGCTCCCAAACGCAAGGGGTGCGACATCTTGGCAAGAAACGCGCCACGGCGAAGACGCCAGGCTTTTCAAAAGCTTGGGTAGCGCGGCATTGCCGCGGAGTCGGTTTGGGCGGTCAAGTTGGCCCAGCAGAACCTGCCCAGTCATGTCCGAAACGACGCTTCGGGGCGAGCGATGGTCGGCGGCCCCGCGAGCGCCTATATTCCAGGGCATGTTGTAACGACGCGTCGCAGCGGCTATCTGGCGCTGTCGCAAGGAGTCTAGGTTATGGGAAGCTTCGGTCCTATCCACTGGATCATCGTCGCCATCGTGGTGCTGCTGCTGTTCGGCGGCCGCGGCAAGCTGTCGGGCATCATGGGCGACGCGGCCAAGGGCATCCGGGCGTTCAAGGATGGCCTGAAGGACGACACCAGCAGCGAAGTCGCCGATAACAAGGCCAAGGGCGCGCTGCCGCGCACCGAGGCCGAGGCGGAAGAGCTTCGCAAGTCGTAAGGTTTGAGGCGCGCGGGGACGGTCTCCGCGCGTTTTGGTCCACTCTTCCCGGGGGGTCTTGAGGCCCCGCCGCTCTAAGGCGCGTCCATGCTTCCTGATATCGGCGGCACAGAACTTCTCGTCATCGCCGCCGTCGCCCTGATCGTGGTCGGTCCCAAGGACCTGCCCGCGCTGCTGCGCAAGCTTGGCCAGTTCGTCGGCAGGATGCGCGGCATGGCCTCGGAATTCCGGGCCAGTTTCGACGAGATGGCGCGTCAGTCCGAGCTGGACGAGCTGCGCCGCGAGGTCCAGGCGATGCGCTCGGGCCAGTACTCCAGTCCCGTGCAGGCGGCGGCCGACGCGGTCCGCGAAAGCGGCGCCGATCAGGTTTTCGCCGAGATCGACGCCTCGTTGAACAGCGGCGCGACCCAGATGCATCCCTATGCCGGCGGCGAGATCCACAATCCGACGCCGGCCGCCGAACCCTCCATCTTGCCGCCGCCGGCCGCCGAGACCGTCGAGAAGCCCAAGCGCGCCTCCCGCAAGAAGACGGCCGCGGAGCCCGCGATCGTTGAGCCGGCGAAGGCTCCGCGCAAACGCAAGGCCGCCAAGAAGGACATCACCGTCGAGGTTCCTAAGGCCGCCGAGACGCCGCGCAAGCGCTCGGCCAAGGCTCGTGGCTCCAAAGCTTCGGACATCGTCTCGTGAACGACAAAGCCATCGGATACGACCACGAAGACGAGATCGAGGCCTCGCGCGCGCCTCTGCTGGATCACCTGATCGAGCTGCGCACGCGGCTGATCATTTGCGTCGCGGCGATCGCCGTGGCGTTCGGCGTCTGCTTCGCGTTCGTGAAGCCGATCTTCCTGTTCCTGGTGCGCCCGTTCACCGTGGCCGAAGGCCTGAAGGCCATGGAGGACGCGGGCGGCCAACACGGCTCGTTCGACCTGCTGCTGGCGCTGGTCGGTCTCAAGACCGTGCCGGCCAGCGCCATGGCAGGGATCACCCTGCAGGCCACCGCGCCGCTGGAACAGTTTTTCACCAATATCAAGCTGTCGGCGTTCGGGGCCATCATCCTGGCGTTCCCGATCATCGCCTGGCAGCTCTATCGCTTTGTCGCGCCCGGCCTCTACAAGAAGGAGCGCAACGCGTTCCTGCCGTTCCTGATCGCTTCGCCGATCCTGTTCCTGATCGGCGCGTCGCTGGTCTACTACGTGATGCTGCCGTTCGTGCTGTGGTTCTCGCTGAGCCAGCAGATCGTCGGCGACGGCGTGAAGGTCGTGCTGCAGACGCGGGTGTCGGAATATCTGACGCTGGTCACGACCCTGCTGCTGGCCTTCGGCCTCAGCTTCCAACTTCCCGTCGTTCTGTCGCTGGGCGGGCTGGCCGGCCTGATCGACTCCAAGATGCTGCGGACGGGCCGCCGCTATGCGATCGTCGCCGTCTTCGTCCTGGCGGCCATCGTCACCCCGCCGGATCCGATCAGCCAGATCACCTTGGCGGTGCCGCTGTGCCTGCTCTACGAGGTCTCGATCTGGTGCGTGTGGCTGATCGAGCGACGTCGTAAGCGGGAAGACGAAGAGGCCGAAAAAGCCGAAGTCTGAAATCGCTTCCTTCCCCCATCAAGGGGAGGGGCGAACGGAAAAGGCCCCAGGGTTAAACCCCAGGGCCTCTTCAAACGCGCAACTAAAAGAAACCGAAAGTCTTAGGCCGAAGCGCCGACGCGGGCTTGCAGCTGGGCCTTGGCCGCGCGGACCGTGTCGGTCACGCAGGCTTGGTAGCTCACGACGCTGAAGTTCGGCTGGGCCTTGCACACCGTCTGAGCGGCGGTGCGGATTTCGGCGTGGACTTGGTCCTGGCTCTTGCCCTTCAGCGAGATGCGGACGACCGAGACGCTTTGAGCGACTTGGGTCTTGCCGGCTTCGCGAGCGCGCAGGATCGAGGCCAGTTGACGGTGAGCGCTCATCACGGCGCCATCGACGCAGTCATCGGCGTAGGCTTGCGAGGTCGTGGCGCAGACGGTGGCGGCGGCGGCCTTGATTTCGTTTTCGATCTGAACCGAGTTCTTGTTCGCGATCGAGACGCGGATTTCGTTGGTGGCGGCGCAGGCCGGAGCGGCGACGGCGGCGGCGATGGCGAGCGCGGCGAGAGCGGCGAAGGTCTTCATGGTTCAAAAATCCTCTGAATGATCGAGAAGGCCGGGGAGGGCCGTAAAGGTCAAAAACGCGTACTGAATTGGGCGCGGCTTTTCGGCGATCGCGATTAAGTCCGGGTGTTGAAGGAGGCCTAATTCCTATTAACAGGTAGGAATTAGGTGCGACGTGAGGTCGCACCTCTTGAAACCCTCCCGCTTTTGGAGAGCGCCTCGTCTTGAGCCCATAGGGGCGTCGCGGCGCTTGGCGCCCCCGCCGACGCGCCTTAGAGAGGGCGTTTCCCACCGCCTCTTCCGAGCTTGCGTTCGATGCACGACATCAAGGCCATCCGCGACAATCCCGAAGCCTTCGACCGCCACTGGTCGGCCAAGGGGCGTTCAGGCGCGGCCGCCGAGGCCGTGAAGCTCGACGCCCAGCTGCGCGCCGCCCAGACGACGCTGCAAGAGGCCCAGGCCAAGCGCAACGAGAGCTCCAAGCTGATCGGCATGGCCAAGGCCAAGAAGGATGAGGCAGAGGCCCAGCGCCTGATGGCCGAGGTCGAGACGCTGAAGGGTGTCATGGCGACCGCCGCCGAGGAGCAGGAACTGGTCGGCGGCAAGCTGAAGGACCTGCTGGCGTCCTTGCCGAACATCCCCGCGCCGGAGGTTCCGGTCGGCGAGGACGAGGCGGGCAATGTCGAGCAGCGCCGCTGGGGCGACGCGGCCAAGCTGCCGGCCGGCAAGCTGAACAAGCCCAAGGACCACGTCGACCTGGGCGCGGCCCTCGGCGGCATGGACTTCGAAGCCGCCGCCCGCATGAGCGGCGCGCGCTTCGTGGTGCTGAAGAAGGAGATCGCCCGCCTGGAGCGCGCGATCGGCCAGTTCATGCTGGACCTGCAGACGGTCGAGCACGGCTATACGGAGGTCAGCCCGCCACTGCTGGTTCGCGACGAGGCGCTGTATGGCACGGGGCAATTGCCGAAGTTCGCCGACGACCTTTTCCACACCACCGACGAACGCTGGCTGATCCCGACCGCCGAGGTCTCGCTGACCAACATCGTCCGCGAGCAACTCGTCGCCGAGGAAGAGTTGCCGATGCGCCTGACGGCCCTGACGCCGTCGTTCCGCGCCGAGGCGGGTTCGGCCGGTCGCGACACGCGCGGCATGATCCGCCAGCACCAGTTCTACAAGGTCGAGCTGGTCTCGATCACCACGCCCGACCAGTCGGAGGCCGAGCACCAGCGTATGGTCGAATGCGCCGAAACGGTGCTGAAGAAGCTGGAGCTGCCGTTCCGCACCATGCTGCTGTGCACCGGCGACATGGGCTTTGGCGCGCGCAAGACCTACGACCTCGAGGTCTGGCTGCCGTCGCAGGACATGTACCGCGAGATCAGCTCGTGCTCGAACTGCGGCGACTTCCAGGCCCGCCGCATGGAGGCCCGCTACCGCAAGACCGGCGAGAAGGGCGGCCACTTCGTCCATACCCTGAACGGCTCGGGCTTGGCCGTCGGCCGCACCCTGGTCGCTGTGCTCGAGAACTACCAGGACGAGGGCGGCTGCATCCACATCCCGGCGGCCCTGCAACCCTATATGGACGGCGTCACGCACATCGGGGGCGCGGCGTGATCGGCGCCGCAACCTTCATCCTTCCCCGTGAAACGGGGGAGGGGGACCGCGAAGCGGTGGAGGGGGCGCTGTCGGCCGCTTTGCGCCCCCTCCGTCACGCTGCTTCGCATCGCGACACCTCCCCCGCCTGCGGGGGAGGAGGAAAGCTCTGATGCGCATCCTCCTCACCAACGACGACGGCATCCACGCGCCGGGCCTGACGGCGCTTGAGACGATCGCGCGGGCGCTGAGCGACGACGTCTGGATCTGCGCGCCCGAGTACGAGCAGTCGGGCGCCAGCCGCGCCCTGACGCTGGCGGACCCGCTGCGCGTCCGCCGCCTCGATCCGCGCCGCTTCGCCGTCGAGGGCACGCCGACCGACTGCGTGATGATGGGCGTGCAGGAGCTGGTCGAGGGCGCCAAGCCCGACCTGGTGCTGTCGGGCGTCAATCGCGGCCAGAACATCGCAGAGGACGTCACCCTGTCGGGCACGGTCGCCGGCGCGATCGAGGGCATGGCCCTGGGGATCCCGTCGATCGCCCTGTCCCAATCGATGACCTATTTCCACGACGAGATCGTCGCCCACTGGGAGACGGCCGAGGCCTTCGGTCCGGGGATCATCCAGCGCTTGCTGGAGGTGGGCTGGCCGTCGGACGTGATCATGAACGTCAACTTCCCGGCCGTGCCGCCCGAGCAGGTCACGACGGTCGAGGTGACCCGCCAGGGCTTCCGCGACGGCCATCTGCGCCACATGGAAAAGCGCACCGACCCGCGCGGGCGCGACTACTACTGGATGGGGTTCACGGCCAAGGCTTCGAGCCCGGCCGAGGGCACCGACCTGCGCGCCGTCTATGACGGCCGCATCTCTGTCACCCCGCTGCACATCGACCTGACGCACCATGAGACCGTCTACAAGCTGAAGAGCGTGCTGGGCGGCGCGCCGCCGAAGCTCAAGGTGGCGGAATGAGCGGACGGACGACCAAGGCCGCCGAAAACGCCAAGGCCGACCTGCCGCGCCTGATGCAGGCCTTGCGCGACCAGGGGGTCACCGATCCCCAGGTGCTGAAGGCCATCGAGACCACGCCTCGCGACCTCTTCACGCCGGACCTGTTCAAGGACCGCTCATGGGAGGACTCGGCCCTGCCAATCGCCTGTGGTCAGACGATCAGCCAGCCGTTCATCGTCGGCCTGATGACCCAGGCGTTGACCGTGGAGCCGCGCTCTCGCGTCTTGGAGATCGGCACCGGCTCGGGCTACCAGACCACGATCCTCAGCAAGGTCTCTCGCCTCGTCTACACGATCGAGCGCTACCGGACCCTGATGAAAGAGGCCGAGGGCCGCTTCCAGAAGCTTGGCCTGACCAACGTGATCACCAAGTTCGGCGATGGCGGCGAAGGATGGGCCGAACAGGCGCCATTCGACCGCATTATGGTCACGGCTGCGGCCGAAGATGACCCTAAGCGGCTGCTTTCGCAGCTGAAGCCCAACGGCGTGCTGGTCGCGCCAGTGGGGAAGGGGCCAGTCCAGAGCCTTCGTCGCTACGCCGGCGACGGCAAGGGGGGCTTCCGGGTCGAAATCCTTTGCGACGTGCGGTTCGTGCCGCTGCTGGCTGGCGTCGCCAAGGACCAGTGAGTTTGGGGCGTCGGCGGTTGTCCGGCGGCCTTGGTGTTAAGACTTGATTCACCCTGGCGGCGCCTTGTGAAGGCCCGACGGGAAAGGAGACGTCATGAGGCAGTTGTGGACGCAAGCGGCGGTGATCGCCCTGACGGCTGGAACGCTCTCCGCCTGCGCGACCAACCCGCAGTACGCGACGCGCGAGGGCCAGGCCCCAGCCCCCGCGACGCGGATGCCGACGCCGAACTTCCCCATCACCCAGCCGCCGTCTTCGGCGCCGCAAGCCGCGCCCATGGCCGCCGCGCCCGAGTCCGGCGCCGAGAGCGACGCCGTGGCGACCGCGCCGATGGTGGCCGCGGCTCCGGCTCCGGCGCCGGTGAAGTCGCAGCCCCTGGCCCCGGTGACCCAGTCCGAACTGCCGCCGCCGGCATCGCCCGCTCCGACCGCCCGCGCCGCCCTGCGCGCCATTCCGCCCAAGACCGTCGTGACCACCTCGGTGACCGGTCCTGTCGTCGACGTCGACGGCAAGGCCCAGGTCCATGTGGTGAAGTCGGGCGACACCTTGACCTCGATCGCCAGGAAGTTCGGCGTCAACGTCAACGATCTGGCCAAGGACAACGACATCAAGAAGGGCCAGACCCTGCGCCTGGGCCAGAAGATCTCCGGCCCGTCCAGCGAGCAGAAGGCCTATGTCGTCCAGACCGGCGATACGATGTTCGCGATCGCCAAGCGCTTCAACGTCACCGCCGCGGCCCTGGCCGAGGAGAACGACCTGTCGACCGGCGCGTCGATCAGGAAGGGTCAGCGCCTGAAACTGCCTGACGGCTACAAGGACAAGGGTCCGCTCAAGACGACCTCGGTGGTTCCGGGAACCGCCGCGCCGGAAGCCGTCGCCGAGGAAGAGGCCGCTCCGGCTCCCGCGCCGACCCGCGCCAGCGCGCCCAAACCCTCGCGCCAGCCCGCCGCCGAGTCCACGACCGTCAGCACCACTTCGCTCAGCGTCACCGGGGCGGTGGTCGAGGTCGCCGGCAAGCGGCAGGTCCACACCGTCAAGTCCGGCGACACCCTGACGTCGATCGCCAAGAAGTTCGACGTCAGCGTCAACGACCTGGCCGAGGACAACAAGATCAAGAAGGGGCAGACCCTTCGTCTGGGCCAGAAGATCAAGGGCCCGGCCACCGAGCAGAAGGCCTATGTCGCCCAGTCCGGCGACACCCTGGCCGAGATCGGCAAGCGCTTTGGCGTGACCGCCAGGGCCCTGGCCGCCGAGAACGGCCTGCGCGCCACCGCGACGATCAAGAAGGGCCAGAAGATTCGGCTGCCGGACGGCTTCCGCGACAAGGGGCCGCTGAAGACCACGACCACGGTCTCCAGGCCCGCGGCCACCGAGCCCTCGAACAGCTACACCCGGGTCGAGACGCCGACGCCCGCGCCCTCGACGCCGTCGGCTCCGGTTCCCTACACCCCCAGCTACCCGCGCCCCAGCGCCCCGGTCGCCGCCCAGCCGGTGACACCGCCGCCGGCCTCCTCGCGTCCGATCATCGAGAGCAGCGCCGCCCCGACCGAGGCCGAGATCATCGCCTCGGGCAAGGGCAAGTTCGACTGGCCCCTGCGCGGCGAGGTCATCTCCGACTTCGGCGTCAAGGGCACGGGCCAGCGCAACGACGGCCTGAATATCCGCGCGCCGCAGGGCACGCCGGTGCTCGCGGCCGCCGATGGCGAGATCGCCTACGCCGGCAACCAGGTCCCGACCTTCGGCAACCTCGTGCTGGTCAAGCACGCGGGCGGCTGGGTCACGGCCTACGCCCACCTCTCCAGCACCACCGTGAAGATGCGCCAGCAGGTCAAGCAGGGCGACCAGATCGGCGCGGTCGGCGCCACGGGCGGGGTCAACGAGCCCCAGCTGCACTTCGAGATGCGCTACGCGCCGACGGTCAAGGACAAGGCCAAGCCGGTCGACCCGGCGATGCTGCTGCCGCGCTAGCCTTAAAATCCTCCCCCTAGCGGGGGAGGTGGTCGCGAAGCGACCGGAGGGGGAAGCGCCTGAGAGCCTGCTTCTTCCCTCTCCGTCGGCTTCACCGACACCTCTCCCCTGGGGAGAGGATTTTGCTATGTGGGCAGCTTGACGCCCAACTCGCCGGCCAGATCGCGCACGAACTGCCAGGCCACCCGGCCCGAGCGGCCGCCGCGCTGGGTCGACCATTGCAGGGCGCGACGGTCGAGGTCGGGCGCCGACAGGCCAAAGCGCTCGGCATAGGCGTGGATCGCGCCCAGATAGGTGTCCTGGTCCATCGGGGGGAAGCCGATCCATAGGCCGAAGCGGTCGGAGACGCTCATCTCCTCTTCGGCGTTCTCGGCGGCGGCGATCGCGCCCTGGCTTTCGACGTGGTCGCGGGGCATCAGGTGGCGGCGGTTCGAGGTGGCCACGAACAGCACGTTCTCGGGCGGGCCCGAGACGCCGCCCTCCAGCGCCGACTTCAGGGCCTTGGCCGCGGCCGCGCCGTCCTCGAACGAGAGGTCGTCACATAGCACGACGAAGCGCTCCGCACGGGCTCGCAACAGATCAAAGAGCGGCGGCAACGCCGCGACCTCGTCGCGGTCGACCTCGACCAGCTTCAGATCGGGATAGGCCTCGGCCAGGGCCATGAAGGCGGCCTTGGTGACCGAGCTCTTGCCCGTGCCCCGCACGCCCCACAGCAGCACGTGGTTGCTGGGCAGGCCGACGGCGAAGCGGCGCAGATTCTCAACGAACCGCGCCTTCTGACGATCGATCCCGACCAGCAGGTCCAGCGACAGCGGATAGTCCGGCGCGGGGGTGAAGGCGCCCGTCGCGGGCTCATGCCGGAACAGCCGCGCGCCGGCGAAATCCGGCGCGGCCGGCGGCGGCGGCGCCAGGCGCTCGAGGGCGTCGGCGATGCGGGCGAGCAGGGGCCCAAATGGCGTGGGGAGCGCGTCGGTCATGACCGTTTCCATACCCTCGCGGGCTCGCATTGCAAAAGGGAAGGCGAACGCATAGCTTCCGCCGACTTGGCGCGACCCTATGTAAGGCGGCGCGCCTCATCGGATTTTTTTTGGAGTCTCCATGAACAGCCTGAACGCCCAGATCCTGCAGCTCGCCCCCATCCTCCTGATGGTGGTGCTATTTTACTTCATGCTGATCCGTCCTCAGCAGAAGCGCGCCAAGGAGCATCAGAACATGCTCGCTAACCTGAAGCGCGGCGACACCGTCGTCCTGTCTTCGGGCGTGCTGGGCAAGATCGTGCGCGTCGAAGACAAGGAAGTGGGCGTCGAGATCGCCCAGGGCGTGACCGTGAAGGTCGTCAAGGGCATGATCACGGAAGTCCGCGCCAAGGGCGAGCCGGCCGCGGCCAACGACGCCAAGAACTAAGGCGAACCCCACCCTTCGCGAGGCGTTCGTAGCGGCGCCGCCTGAAAAGTCTCTGATCCATGCTGACTCTCTCCCGCTGGAAGATCATCGCCGTCACCCTGTCGGTGATCTTCGGGATTCTGTTCTCCCTGCCCAACGTGCTTCCCCAGAAGACGTTGGACGCGCTGCCCGGCTTCCTGCCGCACAAGAAGCTGAACCTCGGTCTCGACCTGCAGGGCGGCTCGTATCTGCTCTATGAGGTCGACACCGACGCTCTGCACCGCGAGCGGCTGTCGAACTTGACGGAAGACGTCCGCACCCAGCTGCGCAGCGAGCAGATCCCGTTCGGCGAGCTGAACCAGCAGGGCGAGATCATCAGCGTCCGCATCGGCGACGCGGCCCGCTACAACGACGCCCTGAATCTTCTGCGCAAGAACCTCGGCGCCCCGCTGGCCGGCGTGATCGGCGGCAAGGACGTCTCGGTTTCTGGCAAGGGCGACAACCGCATCGAGGTCCGCTTCGTGCCGGAAGCGATCAAGGCCGACGCCGTCAAGGCGGTCGACCAGTCGATCGAGACGATCCGCCGCCGGATCGACAGCCTGGGCACCAAGGAACCCTCGATCAACCGCCAGGGCGAAAACCGGATCATGATCCAGGCCCCGGGCGAGAGCGATCCTGGCAAGCTTCGCGACATCATCGGCAAGACCGCCAAGCTGACCTTCCAGATGGTCGACGAGACGGTGACGCCGGAAGACGTCCAGGCCGGCCGCATCCCGCCGGGCTCGGAAGTCCTGCCGGGCGATCAGTACTCGCCGTACTACGTGGTCAAGAAGCGCGCCCTGGTCTCGGGTGAGGAGCTGACCAACGCCCAGCAGCAGTTCGATCCGCAGAGCGGCAATCCGGTCGTGGCGCTGACCTTCAACGCCTCCGGCGGCCGCAAGTTCGGCGACCTGACCGCGCGCAATGTCGGCAAGCGGTTCGCGATCGTGCTGGATGACAAGGTCCTGTCGGCGCCCGTGATCAACGGCCCCATCACCGGCGGCAGCGGCATCATCACCGGCAACTTCACCGTCCAGAGCGCCAACGAGCTGTCGCTGCTGCTGCGCTCGGGCGCTCTGCCCGCGCCGCTGAACGTCGAGGACCAGCGCACCGTGACCGCCGAGCTCGGCGCCGACGCCGTCAAGGCCGGCTCGATCTCGCTGGCCATCGGCGCGGTGTCGATGTTCGTGTTCGTGATCCTGGCCTATGGCCTGTTCGGCGGCTTCGCGGCCATCGCCCTGGTGGTCAACGTGCTCCTGATCGTCGGCATCATGTCGATGACCCAGGCGACCCTGACCTTCCCCGGCATCGCCGGCCTGATCCTGACCCTGGCCGTCGCCGTCGACGCCAACGTTCTGATCTACGAGCGCATGCGCGACGAGGCCAACGCCGGGCGAACGCCCATGGCCGCGGCCGACCACGGCTACAAGCTGGCCCTGACCTCGATCCTGGACGCCAACATCACCAGCCTGATCTCGGGCCTGATCATGTTCAGCTTCGGCTCGGGCCCGGTGAAGGGCTTCGCCTGGACCTTGGTGATCGGCGTGTTCACGTCGCTGTTCACCGCCATCTTCATCACTCAAGTGCTCATCGGCTGGTGGTTCAAGGCCGCCAAGCCGAAGAAGCTGCCGATCGCATAGGAGATCCGACCAATGCGTTGGCCCCTCATTCGCTACATTCCCCGCGCCACCAAGTTCCGCTTCGTGCGCTGGGCCCCCGTCGCGGCCGTGTTCTCGGCCATCCTGCTGGTCGGGGCGATCGCCTCGCTGTTCCTGCAGGGCCTGAACCTCGGCATCGACTTCAAGGGCGGCAACGCCCTGGAGATCGCCATGTCGCGGCCCGTGCCCCTGGCTGACCTGCGCGCGGCCATGAACCAGATCGGCGCCCATGACGCCCAGGTCCAGGGCTTCGCCAGCCAGCCGAACTCGGCCATGGTCAAGTTCCTGCCGGCTAAGGGCGAGGCTCCCAGCGCCGCCTCGGCCCATGTCGAGCGCGAACTGGCGAAGCGCTTCCCCGACCTGAAGGTGACCAGCCGCTCGGAAGTGGGCGCCAAGGTCTCGGGCGAACTGCTGATGTCCGGCTTCAAGGCTCTGGGCGTCGCCCTGCTGCTGACCCTGGGCTACATCTGGTTCCGCTTCGGCCTGTCCTATGGCACGGGCGCGGTCGTGGCCGTGATCCACGACATCGTCCTGACCCTGGGTCTGCTGTCGGTGGTCAAGATCGAGTTCTCGATGACCGAGATCGCGGCTTTGCTGACGGTGATCGGCTATTCGATGAACGAGAAGGTCATCACCTTCGACCGTCTGAAAGAGAACCTGCGCAAGTACAAGACGACCCCTCTGCGCGACATCATTGACCTGTCCGAGAATGAGCGTCTGTCGCGGACGATCATCACCGGCACCACGGCCCTGCTGGCCCTGGGCGGCACGATGGTGTTCGGCGGACCGGTGCTGTTCCCGCTGGTCTTCACCATGGTGTTCGGCATCATCATCGGCACCTATTCGTCGATCTACATCGCCCTGCCGCTGATCCTGGTCTGGGGCGTGAAGCGCAACGACGAGGAAGCCACGCCGGTCAAGTTCGGCGCGGCCTCGCGGCCCTGATGCGTCAGCCGCCGTCGATCGACGCCTGGGGCGGCGGCGGCTTTCGGGTCGCCGGCGTCTGGCGGCCCGGCTCGCTGCTGATCCTCGATGATCAGCCGCAGGACTGGGCCGCGACCGCCTTGGCGGACCTGACCCCGGAGTCGTTCGCCGAGGTCTTCGCCGCCGGCGGGGCCGTGGAGTTCGTCCTGCTGGGCGTGGGCCTCGCCAACGCCTTGCCGCCGCGCCCCGTGCGCGACGCCCTGAAGGCCGCGGGAATCGGCCTCGAATTCATGAGCACCGAGGCCGCGGCTCGGACCTACAACGTGCTGGCCAGCGAAGGCCGGCGGATGGCCGCGGCGCTGATCGCCGTCTGAAGCCGTTCGAAGACCGGCGATACGCCGGCTTTGCCCGACTCCGAAAACACCCCTATGGTCCCGCCCAAGCAAAAGGGATCCTAGGGGGAAACCGATGTCTGGACTGCTTTCCAACTTCCGCAACACCATCATCGTCAGCTTCGTGCTGGCGCTGGTGATCGTCATTGGCTACGGCCACAGCCCGCAGGGGCATGGCTTGGTCTATTTCCAGGCCATCTACCGCTGGCTGCACGTGCTGTTCGGCATCCTGTGGATCGGGCTGCTCTACTACTTCAACTTCGTGCAGATCCGCGTGATGCCGCAAATCCCGGCCGAGCTGAAGCCGGCGGTCAGCAAATACATCGCGCCCGAGGCGCTGTTCTGGTTCCGCTGGGCCGCTCTGGCGACCTGGGTGATGGGCGTCATCCTGGCCTATAGCCGCGGCTATCTGCTGGAAGCCTTCAGCCTGGGCCTGGCCGGCGGCTACACCCCTGGCGCGGACATGGGCTTCACCTTCATCGGCACCGGCATGTGGCTGGCCACGGTGATGTTCTTCAATGTCTGGGTCTTCATCTGGCCGAACCAGAAGATCGCCCTTGGCATGGTCGAGGCCGACGCGGACGCCAAGGCCAAGGCCGCCAAGACCGCCATGCTGTTCTCGCGCACCAACACCCTGCTCAGCATCCCGATGCTGGCGACCATGGCGATGAACCAGACGCTGTTTGGCTGACGCCGGACGCGACACGCTGTAAGGGGAGGGCCCGCCGCGCATTCGCCGGTGGGCCTTCTTCGTTTTGAGCTTCATGGCCGACACCGAAACCCTCGACGACCTCGTCCGCCGCGTCGATCCCGATCGCTGGCTGACGACCCGGTTCATCGCCGATCCGGCCGCGCGGGCGGACGTGATCGCGCTGTATGGCCTGAACTACGAGCTGGCCCGGGTCGCCGGCGGCGTCTCCAACGCCCTGATGGGCGAGATCCGCATCACCTGGTGGCGCGAGGCGATGGAAGAGGTCGCGGCCGGCAAGATGCCGCGCAAGCATCCCAATGTCGAGGCCCTGGCCGCGTCGGGCTTCGATCCCAACGCCCTGGCCGCCCTGGCGGACGCCCGTTTCACCGACCTCGACGAGGGCCCGCTGAAGGACGAGGCGGCGGTGCTGGCCTATGTCGACGGCACGGCGGGCGCTTTGGCGGTTCTGGCCGCGCGGCGGCTGGATCCCGGCGCCGACCCGCACGCCGTCAAGGGCGCGGCGCGGGCCTGGGGCTTGGCGGGGCTCTGGCGCTTGAAGTCGGCGGGCCGCTCGCGCCTGCCGGAAAGCTGGACGCAGGCTGACGTCAAGCAGCGGGTCGAGGCGCAACTGAAGGCCGCGCGGGGAGAGGTGAGGGGACTGCCGGTGACGGCGTTCCCCGCCGTGGCGCCGGCGGCCCTGGCGCGGGCCTATGTTTCGGGTCGCGAGATGGGCGAGCTCGAGAAGAAGGCGCGGCTGACCTTCGCGGTGGCGACGGGGCGGCTTTAGAGCCAAACCTTCAGCTAAGTAGCGGGTGTCATCCCGGAAGCCTCGCAGAGGCTATCCGGGACCCAGGGGTTGCAAGAGCG
>NZ_LSJA01000316.1 GCF_001556515.1 Caulobacter sp. CCH9-E1
GGCGTGGTCTACACGACGCTGGGCCAGGAGTTCATCCCGCAGCTCGACGAAAAGAACGTCGCCATGGGCTCGCTGAAGATCCCGTCGACGGCGCTCGAACAGTCGCTGACCATGCAGCGCCAGGTCGAAAAGAACGTCTCGTCCCTGCCTGAAGTGGAGATGATGTTCTCCAAGACCGGCACGGCCGAGGTCGCCACCGACCCGATGCCGCCCAACGCCTCGGACGGCTTCAT